>DAHZZC010000744.1 GCA_027435495.1 Planctomycetales bacterium | reverse complement strand
TGCCGATCTTGCCGGTTGTCCGGGGGGCGAGCTTCCGCGTTGGGTTCGTTCGCGCGATTTCCACGGGTGTTGGGTTCGTTCGTCGCGCCGGGCTTCCCTGGCTGGCGGCTGGCCGGTGGGTTGGTGCGGGTCTGATTTTGTGCGATTTCGCGGTTGACCTGATTGGCGAGGTCGTCCAGTTCGTTTCGGGCGCGACGGAGGGCGGCGGTTTCGTCGCCGAGGACGGAATCAGCGGCGCGCTCGACGTTTTGCCGGAGCTGTTCGAGGCCCTCGCCGGCCTGTCGGCCGGTGCGGTTGGCCTGGTCGGGGAAGCCGGCATCGACGAACTGCCGGGTGGCGTCGAGCGCCTCGGGGACGTGCTGCTCGTTCGACTGCCGGACGGCGTCATACAGCCCTCGGGCGAGGAGGGGCTCGGAGTCCTCGGCCTGCTGGGTGGTTGCTCGCATCCGGTCGAGGACCTGGTCGAGCTTTTTCTTCTGGTCGTCGGCGGCCTGGCGGAGTTGACGGCGGTCGTCGGATTCGCGGAGGGATCGCTCGGGTTTCTTCTCCCAGGCTTCAAGCTGGTCGTTGATCTTCTTCTGGTCGTCGTCGAGTTTGCGGGCGTAGTTCCGAAGCTGGGTCATCTCCTGGGCGAACTGATTGGCGGTCTGTTTTCGGACCTTCTCGCGGAGGTCTTAGAGCTGCTGGCCTGCGCGGGCACCGGCGGTCCGGGCCTGGGGGAGATTTCCCTGTTCGAGGGCGCGCGCGGCCTGTTTCAGGTTCTCGCGGCCCTGTTCGAGCTGCTGGCGAGCCTCGGCCATCCGCTCCTGGTTCTGTTCCTGCTCCATCCGCTGGCGGAGTTCGTCGGTGTCGCGGAGGATGTCTTCCTGCTGGTCGCGGAGCCGCCGAAGCTGTCGCTTCCATTCCTCGCGGGCCTGCTCGGTCTTTGCGGCTTCGAGGGCTGATTGGAGCTCCTTCAGCCGCTCGTTCAGGTCCTTCTGGCGCTGGGCGAGCTCGCGGAGGCGGTTGAGGACCTGCCGGTTCTCGGCCTGCTCCTGTTCGCGGCGGGTCTGCTCCTGCTGCGACTGGGCGCTCCGCTGCTCCTCGAAGCGGTTCTCGTCGGGAGCCAGTTCGAGCTGATCGAGTTGCCGGCGCGATCGACTCGACGAGCTTCGACTGTTTTGGTTCTGTCGGGATCGGCTCCGGACGACCTGCGACTCTCGGGCGCGGAGCCTCAGGAGGGCCTGATAGGCGCTTTGCTCCGCAGCAAGCGCGGGCATGAGCTTCTTGATGTTGGGGCCATCGGCGGCTCGACCGAGCTCGTCGTGGGCCTTCTTCATCGAGTCGATTGCCTGCGCCAGCGCGGCCTTTGAGGCGGAATCACGGAGCCGATCGCCGAGCGGGCCGGCCTGGTCGATCGCCGACTTTTGCGAGTCGCGGAGGGCCTTCACGTCCTCGACGAACGTCTCGGTTGGCTTCGGGTAGGTCTCGCGGCGAATGACCTTCCAGGTGGCGTTGACGATCTGCTTCTGGAGTTCGGCGAGCTGCTCGGCTTCCTGGGCGTTGCCGTTCTGGTCCTGCATCTCGGCCGAGCCGGAGGGGGGCTGTTCGCCCTGCCGGAAGATTTCCTCGAACGGCCGGACCTCGGCGAAGAACATATCGCCCGCGGTGCGTCGGATCTGGCCGTCTGGGCCGATGTCCTCGGCCCAGAAGTAGTACGAGACGAGCTGGTCGGGGACGGCCTTCATCGCTTCGAGGGCGAGCAGGTGTCCCGCCTCAGCGCGAAGTGGGCGGGCCGACTCGGGATGAGAGCCGAGGACGACCTCCTTCGGCTCGTCGCCGCCGATCGCGTAACTGAGTCCCTGACGGACCAGACCGAAGTCGTCCTCCA
Source organism: Planctomycetales bacterium (assembly GCA_027435495.1). GTDB lineage: Bacteria > Planctomycetota > Planctomycetia > Isosphaerales > Isosphaeraceae > JAKAUH01. The sequence goes on along the minus strand of DAHZZC010000744.1, from coordinate 3,995 downwards.
TCCGCGCGGCGAGCTTCAGTTCTTCCAGAGGAGAGGCCTCGACATCGTGCGAAGGACGCGTGACCGTCACCGTCGGCGGCTTGTTCCGGGTGACATGGACCGTGATCTGCGGCTCCTCGGGGTTGGATCGTCCCTCGGGGTCGACCAGCTTGACGGTGAACTTCCGCGACTCGTCGAGCTGCATGGAAGCCTTGTAGATGTGCGACTGCGACTCGTCGCGGACGAGCGGGACGGAGGCGCCGGACTTGTCGACGAGGGTGGCCTCGGCGACATCCTTGTTCAGGCGGCAGATGAGAGCCAGCCTGGTCCCCTCGACGGCCGTGACGTGTCGGATATCTTCCACGAGCTTGGTCTTGAGCCCGGTGTAGGCCGGGAAGTCGAGCTGGGCATCGGCGCGTTTGAGCTCGGGGTAGTCGAAGACGCGGACGTGGAACTCGGGCGTGGTCCGGTCGCCGAAGGCGATGTGATAGGAGAGATCGGCCTGGACGGAATCGACCCGGCCGGCGAAGGTCGGGTCTTCGAGGGCACGGGTCATCGGGGATCGGGGGTTCTGGCCTGGATCGCCATCAAGGAGGAGTGTGGCGTCGGGCGGGGGCTCGCCGTGGAACCGGGCGACGACCAGCAACGCGCTCCCGCGCTCGAGTTCGACGTCGCCCGGCTCGACCGAGACCTCGGAAGCGTCGGCGATTTTTGCGTTGGCGAGGCCCAGGGCGGCGGAGCGTGACTGGAGTGTGAGGTTCACCAGGACGATCAGCAGGAACGCCAGGCAGAAGGCGTGCGCGACCTTCACCGAGGCGAGCTGCCAGCCTGGGACGGTCTCATCCCAGTCGTGCGATTTGCGGTGTTCGAGGGCCTCGCGGACGACCGAGGATTGCAGGAAGCCGAGGCGGCCGTCGGGCGCTGACTCGACCTGCTCGACAGCGGCGAGCAGCTCGGTGCCGAGGTCAGGGTGGCGTGCTTCGATTCGGCGAGCAACCCACCGGGGATCGCGGGCGGTCCGGATGGCGGCCAACGCGGAGGAGAGCCCGAGCATGGTCGCGAGCAGGGCCATCGCGGGCGGGGTCCATTGCGGTGGGATATTCCAGAAGCCGATCCGCGCGACGGCCAGTCCGACGATCGCCAGGACGAGCCAGCAGGCGGCCAGACCGCCCCAGAGCCGGACCCGCCGGAACCGTCGCGCGACCTGTTCGAGCGCCTCTTGTAGCCTGCCGCTCATGACGAAGGCCCTCCCGCTCCGGTTTCGCCCGCGAGGGCGCGACGCCCGCGCCCCGCCAGGCCGGTCTCGACAATCAGGATCCCGACGGCCGCCAGGATCAGCCAGCGCCAGAGTTTCTGGCGTCCCTCCAGCTCGGCGTTCTGCAACTGCCGGAGTTGCTCGCGATCCAGCGGCTGGTCGGCCGGCTTTGCCAGCCGGCATCCATACTGCTCCAGCGTCTCGATTCCGATCGGCTCGGTCCGGCTCTCGGCAGGGTCGAGGTTCACGGCGATTGATCGCGGTCCGTCCGGGAGTTCGACGGTGTAGATCCCCGGCTCGTCGGCCTGGTCGAAGACCGTCGCGCCGGGCTTGATCCGGATCGAGGCGCCCGACGGCTTCCGGATCGTCATCGCCTGCGCGGTGGGGAGCTGGATCGAGTCGCCGACGAGGTGTTCCTCCTCCACAAACGGACGGGGATCACGGCGATCGAGCATCGCCATCATCATCGGGACAAACTTCGACGACCGCGCAAGCTGGCTATCCGATCGACTCCAGCCGGAGGCCAGCGCGATCACGTTCCCCTTTTCGATCGGGCGTTCGGCGACGGCCGGGTCGCCATTGTCGAACCGGGCCAGGACACGAGCGCCGGCGAGCGAATGGGCATCCAGCTTTCGGTGCTTCCAGAAATGGATTCTGGTGAAGTCGCGGAACTGCGGTGGGGCGAACGGGGCGAAGATCGGGTGATCGAAGGCGATCTCACCAATCAGAGAATCTCGCGATCGGGATTCCTCGATGGGATGAGGCGGGACGTCGAGGAGCGTTGCGAGGGTTTGACCGCGCCCGGGTTGGGTGGCGACGTCGAGGATCGTCGAGCCGGCTCGGGCGAGGTCGCGGAGCCGTCGAGCCTGTTCGGGAGAAACCTCGGCGGCAACGATCGCGAGAGGGATCGGGTGCCTGGGGTCGATGGTGATCGGCACTGAGGGAGACTGAGCGGAAATGCGGATGGTCCGCCTTGGCGTATCGAGGAAGACGCGATCGAGATAGTAGAGCAGGCCCTCGGGATCGTCGGCGCGGTCGTTGCCGAGGAAGAGGACGATCGCCTCCTGGCGGGGCTCATCGGCGACGTGGAGCGTGTTGTCGAACAGCGTTCCGTCGCCTTCCAGGACGATCGATCGTGCGGAGGCCGGTTCCTTCGGACGCGGCATCCGAACGACCCGGCTCTCGCCGGGTGGGACGTAGGCGTCGACCGGATCGCCGATCGGCTTGCCCTCAATGCCCAGCCATCGGAGGCGGAACCGCTCCCTGCGCGATCCGGCGTCGTTGACGACGCGAATTCTCGGCTCGCGGTCGCCCTCGGTCGGATCGGCGAGGCGCTGCAATCCTGCGTTCGAGGCGTCGTCGGTCACAGACCGGACGATTAGCTCGACGTCCCTGGGCCACTCGAATTCGCCGAGGGATTCGAGCCGGCTCCCGCGCTGGAGATCGGTGACGAGAACGATCCGCCTTGATATCCGCCCGGCCGATTCACTCGGGTCGGCGACGTCCTCGATCGCGGCGACGGTATCGATCAGGGCGCGGCCGAGGTCGGTCCCGTTCCACGAGGGTTTCAGTTCGTTTAGCCGGGCCAGGGCGAGGGCCTGTCGGCGTCCGGCCTCCATCTGGGACGACTCGCGGAAGGTAACGATGGGTTGGGTCGATCGGTCGAAGGCGATGAGTGCGATCTCATCGGTCGGACCGGTCTCGCCGAGGGCACGGCGGGCCTCGGCGCGGGCCCGGTCCCACAGGTTACCCCGGCGCAGGCTGGCGCTGGTATCGATGAGGACGGCTGTCCGTCGGCGCGTCTCGTCGTCGCCGACGTTCCACTCGGCCTTCTGGCGCAGGAAGGGCCGGGCGAAGGCGAACGCGAGGAGGCAGAGGACCGAGGCGCGGAGGATCAGAAGCAGGATGTTATCGAGCCGGCTTCGGCGTGCGAGCCTTGGTGGCGAGGGGGTCAAAAACAGGAGCGAGCTAAAGGGAATCTGGCCGCTCGGCGAGCGTCGGATCAGGTGGAAGATAATCGGTCCGGCGACCGCGAGCACGCCGAGCAGGTAGAGCGGGGTCAGGACGCTCATGCGGGGCCTCCCCGTCGCGAGGCCGTGCGGCGGCCGGGATGGCGCCCTCGCCTCATCCGGGCGCGGAGCAGGTCGAAGAGGACCAGTTCGAGGGGCCGGTCGGTGGTGATGGTCTCATATTCGATCCCGAGGTCGAGGCAGGCCCGGCGGATCTCGTCGGCGTGGGTGTCGAACCGCCTTCGGTACTCGGCGCGGGCCTGGGCGGGATCGACGTAGAGTTCACGTCCGGACTCCACATCGCGGAACATGGCTGGGGCCTCGAAGGTCAAGCCGACCTCGGCCGGGTCGAGGATGCGGAGGACGACCACGTCGTGCCCCTGCGACCTGAGATAGCCGAGTCGGGTTCGAAGCCGGGAGGCGTCGGCGAGGAGGTCGGAGAGGAGGACGATCAGGCCCCTGCGCCGGACGGCTGCGGCCACCTCCTCGATCGGCCCGGCGAGGTCGGTGACGCGGCCGGTGGGCTCGCGCTCCAGGACAGCGAGAATCCGGCGGAGGTGGCCGGGGCGATACCGGGCTGGGATGAACTCGACGATCCGGTCCTCGAAGGTGATCAGCCCGCAGGCGTCGCGCTGGGTCGAGAGGAAATAGGCGAGAGTCGCCGCGGCGGTCCGGGCGTACTCCATCTTGGTGTAGCCGATTGTCCCGTATCCCATCGACCGGCTGGTGTCGAGGACGATCTGGCAGCGGAG
>DAHZZC010000743.1 GCA_027435495.1 Planctomycetales bacterium | reverse complement strand
GTCGGGTTGCGGAGGCCCGTCGATACCCACGATCGGGACCGGAACGTTCGGCTCGACGTCCCTGGTGGAAAACCCCGAAGCCGTGCTCCCCGCAATCGAGGACGTCTGCTGGGAACGCTCCACAATCGGTACAGACGGAGCTACCGATTTTCCGCGCCACCAGAAGCCCGCCCAGGTCAGGCCGATCACCGGAACCAGGATCCACCATCGTCCGATCGGGCGCATGACATCCTCCTTGCTCGTTCGACTCTCGTCCGGCGGGAGGCGGAATTATGTCGGCGGCCCTCGCGGATGGCAATCGGAGTTGGTTGGTGTCGTGATCCATCTTGAATCGTCCCGGGCAACGGTCTATGTTGAAAGGATGGGTATCAGGATCTGTGGAGATCGACGCATCTTTTTTGGCCTCGAAATGACACCGTCCCCCGGCCGACGCGACGCCGCGACCGGTCGCAAACCCCGAAAATGGGGAGGGATACGGGGAGATCGTGCCATGACCGTACGATTTTGGAAGGCCGGCCTGACTCTCGGGATTGTCGCCGGAATGGCGTCCGGGGCGTGGGCCCAGCAGGATGCGGCCAGGCCCTCGTCGAGCGGCGTGGGGGCCACCACCGCTGCGCCCGAACCAGGCGATCCGTTCGCGCAAGCCGACGACGCCTCCGGTCGATCCCAGACCTCGCCCGGCGATTCGACCAATCCGTCGGCCCCTCGTCTCCAGAAGGCCACCTTCGGCGCGGGTTGCTTCTGGCACGTCGAGGCGGAGTTCGAATTTCTCCCCGGCGTGGTTTCGGCGGTCTCCGGTTACGCGGGCGGAGGTGTCGCCCATCCTTCGTATGAGATGGTCCACGAGGGAGACACCGGGCACATCGAGGTCGTTCAGGTGACCTACGATCCCTCGGTCGTCTCGTACGAGCAGTTGCTCCGAGTCTTCTGGCGCGGCCACGACCCGACCCAGTGGAACCGGCAAGGGCCCGATGTCGGCACCCAGTACCGTTCGGCGATCTTCTATCACAACGAAGAGCAGCGCAAGGCGGCACTGAAGTCCTATCGAGAGCTGACCGCCGCGGGCGCCTACCGGGCGCCTATCGTGACCCTCCTCCTGCCGATGAAGGCCTTCTATCGCGCTGAGGAGTATCATCAAAATTATTACGGAGGGAAGCCTGACACGCCTGCCGCTCGTCGATCGCGGACGAAGCGGTCGCGGGGCGTCAGCAAGCGGCCGGCGACGGGTGTCCCGAAGGCCGCAAGCAAGCCGGCTGGGAAGACGGAACCGAAGCCCGTTCAGAGGGCCTCCCCTGCCCCAGCCTCGTCGGACGTCGGAGATTCGTGACAATGCCGACCTGGATCATCGACGGCGTCCGGACCCCCATTGGGTCGATGAACGGCTTGCTCGCGAGCGTGCCGGCTCCTCGACTGGGTGCAGCCTGCATCGCCGCGTTGCTCCGTCGGACCGGAATCGACCCCTCGAGCGTGGACGAGGTGATCTTCGGCAACGTCATCGGCGCCGGCCTCGGCCAGAGTCCCGCCCGACAGGCCGCGCTGTTCGGCGGACTGCCGAACTCCGTGGGCGCAACGACCGTCAACAAGGTCTGCGGCTCGGGTCTCAAGGCCGTGATGCTGGGCGACCAGTCGATCCGGCTGGGCGAGGCCAGTGTTGTGATCGCGGGCGGGATGGAGAACATGAGCCGAGCCCCCTATCTATTGACACGGGCCCGGTCGGGATACCGCCTTGGTCACGGTGAACTCATCGACGCGATGATCCAGGATGGCCTCTGGGACGTGTACCATCAGAAACACATGGGAACCTGCGGCGACGCCTGTGCCTCGACGTTCGGTATCACTCGTCAGGCGCAGGACGATCATGCCGTTCGGAGCTTCCTCCGGGCTCGCGAGGCGATGGCCAGCGGGGCCTTTCGTGACGAGATCGTCCCGGTCGAGATCGAGGGTCGCGGTCGGCCTACGGTCGTCGCGGAAGATGAGGGCCCATCGCGTTTCGACGAGACGCGACTCCGGAGCCTGAAGCCGGCGTTCGGCGAGGGGGCTGAGTCGACCATCACCGCCGGCAATGCCTCCAGCATCAGCGACGGCGCCTCAGCTTTACTCCTGATCTCCGACGATCTCCGCGAGCGGATCGATGCCGCACCGATGGCCCGGATCGTCGGCGCGGCCACCCACAGTCAGGAGCCAGAATGGTTCACGACGGCTCCGGTCTTCGCCGTCCGCAAGCTACTCGATCGCCTGGGATGGAAGATCGACCAGGTTGACCTCTTCGAGATCAACGAGGCCTTCGCCGTGGTCGCGATGGTCGCCGCGCAGGAACTCTCGATACCGGCTGATCGGCTCAACGTCCGCGGTGGCGCCGTGGCCCTGGGACATCCGATCGGGGCAAGTGGAGCCCGGATTCTCGTTACCCTCATGCATGCCCTGAAGCAAGCCGGCGGACGTCGCGGGGTGGCCTCTCTTTGCATTGGCGGGGGCGAGGCGGTTGCCCTCGCGGTTGAGTCGGTCTGATAAGCCCTCGACCGGCTCTCTTGCAATCGGGCCTCTCGGATGTACAATACTTTCGCCCTTGGCGGCAAGCACGTCCATTCTCGATCGCATCGAAGAGACGGCTTTCTGCAATGCCGGTCGCCGGGCGGGACTTGACGCAGTCTCCGACAATCGGGTCGGAGCGGTCATCCCGATGCCGGTCACTGCCCGGGGATCATGACAGGTTCTGGATTCCTGTCCGGCTCTCGCGGTCCGTCGGGACTGCGGGGACCGAGCCCAGACGCCGCATCGATTGGCCACGGATAGCGCCGCGCCGGCACGCGTCGTTTCTCCTGACGGAGATGGATTCCGCGCATGCAACGGCCCTCACGCCGGAGGAAGTCTCGAAATGCCGCCCCCAGGAGTCCCGAATCCCCCGTCCGGATTATCGGGAGCCGGGAGTTGCACCAGAATTTACCCGGGATTCTCAAGGACCTGGAAGATGGAACCGTTCGCTATGTGCTGACGGTCCACGGAAAGCCCCGCGCCGTCCTGGTCGGCGCAGCGCCTTATCTGGATATGATCGCCGACGGGAAGGGATCGAGCGAGGTCCTGGTCGGATTGCAACTCTCGGCGCTTCTGGGCGGGCGGCTCGAAGGGGTGCCGCTCGACGACATCGAGAAGGCGATGGAGTCAAACGGTCGGAGTTCGTAAGGGTTCAGCCTTCCGCGGCCCCCACGGCGTCACGACGACCGAGAGCCAGGGCATAGGCGGTCGCGTAGGTCCGGCAATGCGAGATCGAGATCAGGATATCGGCGATCCCGCGATCGCGAGCGAGGTCGCGTGCTGCGCCGCCGATGAGGACCTGAGGGCGGCCATCGGACCCGTTGCGGACCTCGACCTGGGTCCAGGCGATTCCCTGGCTCCGCCTCGTCCCGATCGCCTTGAGAATGGCCTCCTTGGCGGCCCATCGCCCGGCGAAGTGCTCGATCGCGTGCTTCCGGGCCTGACAGTACCGGATCTCGCGTTCGGTGTAAATCCGGCGCAGAAAGAGTTCGCCGTGCTGCTCGATCATCTTCCCGATCCGCGGGCACTCCACGATATCGGTGCCGATCCCCAGGATCTCCATCGCCCGCGCCTTTCCTCTGGCGTTGCGCCCGAAGCTGCCGCGTCGCTCGGACGCGTCGCCCCAATCGCCGCGATCCGCCGGATTCCACTGTAGCTCGGGTCCGTTCGTGGGCCAAGTGGCATCGGTCGCAGGCCAAGTCGGATCGCCTCCGTCACGGGGCTCGGCTATACTGGTTCGTTGTCCGCGGTCCCGGCCGACTCCGGCGCCGTGGCCCCCCGGACTCGGGCCGCGCCGATGTCCCAGGATGGAAGCCCCGATGGACCTGCTCTCCGATCTCACGCCCTCCCAGCGAGAGGCCGTCACTCATATCAACGGCCCGATCCTGGTCCTCGCCGGTGCCGGCTCGGGCAAGACACGGGTCATCACCCGTCGCGTCGCCCACCTGCTGGAGGCCGGAATCCCGGCCGGCTCGATTCTCGCCGTCACCTTCACGAACAAGGCCGCGGGCGAGATGCGCGAGCGGATCGAGGCCCTTGTCCCCGACTCGAAGGTCTGGGTGGGGACGTTCCACGGCATCTGTGCTCGCCTCCTGAGGAAATATGCGAAGCTCGTCGGCCTTGACCCCGCATTTTCGATTTATGATCAAAACGACCGCCGACGCGCTGTCAAGGATCTGATGGACATCGTCGGATGGGACGTTCCCGGCTGGACACCCGAGCGAATCGAGTCGCTGATCAGCCGGGCCAAGAACGACCTCGTCCGCCCCGAGGCCTGGCGAAATCGAGCCACCGACCACAAGGACGCCCTGCTCGCTCGTATCTACGAGGCCTACGAGGAACGCCTTCAAGCCGCCTCCGCCGTCGACTTCGACGACCTGCTGGTCCACATGGTCGCGATCCTCAAGAATCACAAGGATGTTCGCGCCGACCTCGACCGGCGGTTTCGCTACATCCTGGTCGACGAATATCAGGATACCAACCTGGCCCAGTACGCGATCGTCCGGGCCCTATCGGTCGATCACGCCAACCTCTGCGTGACCGGCGACCCCGACCAGTCCATCTACGGATGGCGGGGCGCCGACCTGGCGAACATCCTCGAATTCGAACGCGATTACCCGGGCTCTCGCGTGGTCACTCTTCAGGAGAATTACCGGAGCACCAAGAATATCCTGGCCGTCGCCGACCACCTGATCCAGCACAATCTGCATCGCAAACCAAAGTCGCTCCTGACCGACAACCCCCGTGGAGCCCCGGTCGAACTGACCATCTACCCTCGGGAAACCGACGAGGCCGAAGGAGTCGCCGGCCGGATCGCGGGGCTGGTTCGCAATGGAGAATTCGGATATTCCGACATCGCGGTCTTCTGCCGAATGACGGCGCTCACTCGCGCCTTCGAGCAGGCGTTCCGCGTCGCCCGCATCCCCTACCAGATCATAGGCGGTGTGGCATTTTACGAGCGGCAGGAGGTCAAGGATGTTCTCGGATACCTGAACCTGATCGTCAATCCTCGCGACGACCTGGCGTTCCTCCGAGCGGTGAACGTTCCACCGCGGGGTCTGGGCAAGGCCTCGGTCGACGCTCTGACGAACGAGGCCCGCGCGCAGGGCGTCCCGCTCCTGACCCTGGCGAGGAAAGCCTGGACCGTCTCCGGCCTGAAGGAGAAGGCGGCGCGGGCGTTCGACGACTTCGCACGCCTGATCGACGATCTGGCGGCGCTCCGCGACCACTCGGCCGAGGAAGTCATCGTCCAGATGGTTGCCCGGACAGGATACCGCAAGCACCTGGCCGAGGACCTCAAGGCAGGCGAGGACCGGCAGGCGAACCTCGACGAATTGGTCGCCGCCGCCCGTGAATTTGACCAGGTCCACGCCGGCAGCTCGATTCAGGATTTCCTCGCCGAAATCACTCTCGCCTCACCGATCGACCGATGGGAGCAGGACACCGGCGCCGTCACACTGATGACGCTCCACGCGGCGAAGGGGTTGGAGTTCCCGGCCGTCTTCATCGTGGCGCTTGAAGACAATATTTTGCCCCACTCGCGAGGCAACGAGAACCTCAAGGAGCTAGAGGAGGAGCGCCGACTCCTCTTCGTCGGGATTACCCGGGCGAGGCGCGAGCTGTACCTGAGCCGGTGCTGCCTCCGATCCTTCCGGGGACAGCAGCAGGCGACCCTGGCCTCCCGGTTCCTCAGCGAGCTTCCCGGGGAGATCATGGAGGTCCGCGACCTCTCGGAGATGGGCCAGGAGTACGGGCGTCCCCGGCCCGCCTGGTTCGGCCGGTCCAACCCGCCGCGCCGCCCCGAGCCGCGTCCATCGGCACCACCGACGTTCCGTTTGACCACCGCCGCCGCCCTCGGAACGCCGGCTTCTGGTGCCCCCGCAGCCGGGCCGGTCGACCTCGATTCGCTGCGACCCGGCGTGAGCGTCGTCCACCCCGAGTACGGCCTCGGCAAGATCGTCGCGGTTGACGGCGCCGGCCCCAATCGAAAAGGACGGGTTTCGTTCGTCGTCGGGCCCGAACGCACCTTCGTCCTGGCGAAATCCCCGCTCCGAGCAGTCGGCCGGGGCGGCAAGACCCCCTGATTCCGTTCCTCGTCCCGATCGACAGAGACGGCGAAGGAGACAAACTGATGCCGCGTCTGGGTGTGAACATCGATCATGTGGCGACCCTCCGACAAGCCCGGGGCGGGCGCGAGCCCGACCCGGTCTGGGCCGCGGCCCTGGCCGAGCTCGGTGGCGCCGACGGAATCACCATTCACCTACGCGAGGATCGCCGCCACATCCAGGATCGCGACCTTCGATTGCTCCGCGAGACCGTCCAGGTTCGGCTGAACCTCGAGATGGCGGTCGCGCCCGAAATCGTTGAGTTGGCTCTCCAGGCAAAGCCCGACCAGGTCACACTCGTCCCCGAGCGTCGCGAGGAGCTGACGACAGAGGGCGGCCTCGACGTTGCCGGTCAGATCGACCGCGTGGGCGAGGCTGTCCGAAGACTGGAGCACGCCGGCATCGAGGTCTCCCTCTTCATCGATCCCGATCCCCGCCAGGTCGACGCGACCGTGGCCCTTGGCGTCGCTGCGGCCGAGTTGCATACCGGCCGGTACGCCGAGGCTCCCGAGGGACCGGAACGGCTCCGCGAACTGGAGGCCCTGCGTCGCTCGGGCGAGGCGCTGGTCGCCGCCCGACTCGGCCTGCATGCAGGCCACGGGCTCAACTATCGGAACGTCGCCGATGTCGCCCATATCCCCCGAATGGCCGAACTCAATATCGGCCACAGTATCATCTGCCGAGCCGTCCTGGTCGGCCTCACCCAGGCTGTCCGTGAGATGAAGGACGCCATCGATCGGACCTCGGCCGCCTCGATCGACGGCTGAGCTCCACCACCGCGATGCCGCGCCGGATCAACACGGATTACTGAACTGTTGGAAGCGAACGTGATTGCTTTCTACGCCAACCGGAGCATACACAAAGCCATTATCGGCAAGCCCGGCGCCGAATCGGGAAAAAATGGAGTTCTGAGGCCCGATTCGACTTCCCTTTCGAGGACGATCTCCTTAAGATTTTTCGACATTGAAACCATGGTGTTATGAACTTAGGGTCCGGACCAATCTCCGTCGTGCCGGAACTTCTCCGCGAGATGTTCGGACGAAAACCCCTTGAACACGCTCATGACGCCTGAGTGACCGTCGGCTGACGACTCGCTCAGCACCTCGCCCCCCCGGATTGCGCATGCCTACCAAAGGTCGGGAATTCGCCGGATGTACAGTCGCCCTCGTCACCCCCTTTCGGGACGGGGCCGTGGATGAGGATGGGCTGCGACGCCTGGTCGAGTGGCACATCGAGCAGGGGACCCCAATCCTCAGCCCGGTCGGGACCACGGGCGAATCGCCGACGCTCTCTCATGAAGAGCACGAACGCGTGATCGCAACTGTGATCGAGGCCGCCTCCGGCCGGGCCAGGGTGATGGCCGGCACGGGGTCGAACTCGACCGCCGAGGCGATCCGCCTGACCCGGTTCGCCGCACGGGCCGGGGCCGACGCCGCGCTTTCCGTGGCTCCGTACTACAACCGGCCGAACCAGGAGGGCCTGTACCGCCACTTCGCCGCGATTGCTGAGGCGGTGGAAATCCCGATCGTCCTGTACAACATTCCTGCGAGGACCGGGCGGAACGTCGAGCCCGAGACAATCGAACGGCTGGCCAAGCTCGGCCCGATTGTCGCTGTGAAGGAAGCCTCCGGCTCGCTCGATCAGGTCAGCGAGCTGGTGACCCGGACCGACCTGACGATCCTTTCCGGAGACGATTCGCTCACGCTTCCGATGCTCTCGGTCGGTGCGGAAGGAGTCGTCTCCGTGGTGGGAAATCTGGTCCCTCGTGATGTGATGGCAATGGTTGAGGCCTATCGGGCCGGTCGAGTCGAGGAGGCTCGGGATCGACACGCACGCCTCTTCCCGATGTCCCGCGACCTCCTTGGCCTCGCCCCCAATCCGATCCCGGTCAAGGCCGCCCTCGCCCTGCTCGGCCGATGTCGAAACGAGGTCCGGCTCCCACTTTGCCCGCTCGATGAGCGGGGTGTCGAAATCGTCCGCCTCAACCTCGTCCGCAATGGCCTCTTGACCTAGGCTGCATAATAGATTGATGAGTCAAATTACTGATAGATGATTGCCGAACATCGGTAACTCCACCCTCCCCCCGAGCGGTGCCGTGTCCCGTCTCGTGAAGGGGGAGCGGTCATCCCCCAGACAATTGCGAACGACCGTGGCGGGACCCTGGGCTGGGCATCGCACCCAGCTCCCCCGCTGTTTGATCGTGGCGGGCCTCTGAGCGCTTCGGCCCGTGGCTTGCCTCTTTTTTGGAAAGCCTATCCCGCACGCTGGTTCTCCCACGTCGATACCCTTCCTCTCCGGGAGCGAAGGGTCCGCCTTCGGGTACGGCGGTGCGGGCTCCATCTCCCCAGAAAGGTTCGAGGTTTATCACCTATGCCACGCAAGGAAACCAAGCGCGGGTCGGAAACCAATGGGCATGCCGCGTCGACCGCGGGGACCGAGGTCTCCGATCAATCCGTCCGCGAACTGGCCCAGGTCTTCAAGCTTCTCAGCGACG
>DAHZZC010000742.1 GCA_027435495.1 Planctomycetales bacterium | reverse complement strand
CGAGCGAGAGCGTCCAGGCCAGGGTGCGATTCGTGCTTTGTTCCTCGATTCCGAGGATCTCACGAGCCTTGTAGAGGTAGGCCATCCCGAAGCCGGCTTCCCTGACTTCTCGCTTCAGGTCGTTTAAAAGGACCGGACCGGCGGACAACCGCTCGGCCAGCCAGTCCTTCATCTCCTGGAGCCGGCGGCCCTTCCTCGATACCGGCGCTTCCCTCGACTCGGACGGTGGATCGAGGTCGAAGGTGCAACCACTGGCTTCGATGGTCATTCCCAGCGGCTTCGGGACCAGTTCATAAGTCTTGTCCACCCAGAGGCGGCGGCGGTCGGGTTGGTTCTCCGGGTCGGGCCTGGTCAGCTTCCAGACCAGTCGAGAGGCCCCGACAATCCGACGTCCGAGCGCCTGCGAGTCCTTGCTCAAATGCGTGATCAGCAGGAACGGTACACTGTACTTTCCCGCGATGTCCATCAGCGGGGCAAAGTATTCCCTCGCCTCCTCGGGCTTCCCCAGGCTGCGCCTGGTCGTCATTCCTACCGTGTCCACAATCACCAGGCCGGGAGCCGTTTCCTCGATGGAAGCTTTCAGGGCGTCGAGGCATTCACGGTCGTCGAGGTCGTGGTTGCCGGCGGGGTCGCTCGGTGGGGCGTTGAACCGCATCGCCGCGTCGGGAAGGCCATAGCGGTCGGCCAGGTCGATCAATTGCGGGTAGTGGCGATCGGCCGGAATCCAGAGCGTTCGCGTCCCGGGCGGGGAAGAGTTTTCCGCGCCGTCGGGCCAGGGACGACCCTCCCAGAGGACCCGGGCCAGGTTCATCGCCAGGATCGTCTTCCCCTCGCCCGGGTTCGACGCCAGTGTGTTCAGGACCCCACAGGCGAGCCACTGCGCCCAGGTCCATCGAATCCCGGAGATCATCCGGCGGACGTCGCCCAGGTCGGCCGAGACGCTCGGAGCCAAGGGCGGCTGTGCCTCCTCGGGCGGCGGGGGCAAGTCGGGCCGGGCCTCGCCCAGCGAGGCGAGCCAGTCGTCGGCGTCGTCCTGAGCGGCCAGGAATCCTTTCCAGAACTCGGATCGGAGCACCGGGTCCGACTGAGTCAGGCGCTGGACCAGCGGGCGAATCCGGTCGGATGGCTCCGCCACCTGGTTCGTGCCCGAATACAGGGTCGGCCGCCCGCCCAGCAGTCGACAGACAATCCACGCCTCCCTCGGGGTCAGCTTCATCAGCGAATCTCCTGAATGGGGGATGCGGTCGCGGGAGGAACGGTCGAACAACCGCCTCGCGACCCGGACCGTCGGAAAGGTAGGGCCCCTATAATAGATATGTCTCAACCGCGCAAATTTCGAAACGACGAGGCAGGACGATTCTCGTCGTCCGTTCCCTAATCCCGTGAATGGGAAGGAGATCGGCTTATTAAAAAATTTAGGGCGTCGGCCGAGGTTGCGAGGTCGGGAGATACGATGATGACGGAAAGCGGGATGGAGAGGGTGAGGCCGGGGTTGTCGGGTCAGCGGGTGGAAGCGATCGGGGGATGGGGGAACGCTCGCCGGCGGGTCAGGTTTCGAGGACGGGAGCGGCTCGGGTCGGGTCGGAGGGATTTCCGGGGGACGTGAGAGGCTGTGAAAGAATCGATTCCCGATTCCAGATGGATGTATTAAGCCGGCATCGAAGAAGCCGGCGGTCCCTTTCTTGCCGCCGTCATGAGCTGCGTCCGTGTCGGGAGCTGGAGCTCCCTCCTACATGGGCAATCGGTCCCGTCCCTGGCCATGGACAGCCTCATCGTGGTTTGAGCCGGCTCCAGCTGGCGATCCACGCAGCGGGGACAACACCTCCGACCGGCAGGACCACCCCTGTAGGAGCCGGCTCCAGCCGGCGATCCCTTTCTTGCCGCCGTCATGAGCTGCGTCCAGGTCGGGAGCTGGAGCTCCCTCCTACATGGGCAATCGGTCCCGTCCCTGGCCATGGACAGCCTCATCGTGGTTTTTGGAAGCCGGCTCCAGCCGGCGATCCCTTTCTTGCCGCCGTCATCCGTCTCAGTGCAGCAAGGCATTCCATTGATGGAATCTGGAATACGGAATCTTCCATCGGATTCCTTCACAAACTCTGAGACCGTCAGTCCGTCCGGGCGAGGAGGGCCTCGACGAGGAGGTCGTTGGCGTTTTGCCAGCGGTAGTGGCCGGCGATCACCCGGCCGAGCATCACCCGGCGGTCGCGTTCGGCGGGGTCGTCGAGCAGGCGGCGGACGGCGTTGGCGAGGGCCTCGTCCGAGTTGGGGTCGAAGTACCAGCCGGCCTCGCCACCAATCTCCGGGAGCGCCGTGGTGTCCGCCAGGGCGACCGGGAGGCCCTGCGCCATCGCCTCGACGGCCGGGATGCCGAAGCTCTCGCAGAGCGAGGGGAAGACCAGGGCCAGGGCCTCGGCGTAGGCCGCGCGTAACCCTCGGCCCTGTCGGTAGCCGGGGAACCGGACGATCGCTCGACGGCCAATCCGCGTCGCTTCCTCCCGGATCGGTCGAGCCTGCTCCTCGTCTCCCGTACCCAGGATCACCAGCGCAATCTCGCCCGAGGCGACCTCGGGAAGCCGCCCGAGACCCCGGACCAGTCGCGGGAGATTCTTTCTCTCCTGAAAGTTGGCGACCGAGAGAAGATAGGGAAGATCCGGCGGCAGGCCAAGATCCTCTCGGACTCGGGAACGCTCGTGAGGCGGACTCGGCTCGAAGAAGAGGTCGTCGGCCGCGTTCGGAACGTAGGCCAGACGGCCCCGGCAGCCGGGAAACGCCTCCAGGAGCCGCTCGGTGTTGTATCGAGAAACCGAGAGGATCAGGTCGGCCCGCTCGAAGGTCCGGGCCATCCGGTCGCGACGACTCGGCGGATCGTAGCGAAGGAGTTGCAAAACGTCGTGACTGGTGACCGCCCGCCGCGCCCCCCGGGAGACGACGTCCAGTTCCATCGGGGAATAAATCCAGTCCACGGGACCAGTCCACCAGTCGATGGGCGGCCATCGCTTGAGACGCCACCATCGGAGGAGGTCGCGGAGCCGGAGGGGAAGCTCCCTGCGTGGGAGGCTGTCGAGCGATTCCCAGTAGGCGAGGCCGTCCGGGTGGGTGATCCGGCCGGAGAGGAGCTTGAGCGAGACCTCGGGGCGTCGGGCGAGTCGTTCCAGTTGGGCGAGGGCGTGCCGGGTGACGCCGGTCGGCGTGGCGCAGGCGTCCAGGTCGTAGAGCAGAGCGATCCGGAGCGTGCGATGGGCGGGGCCGGGGGTCATGGCGTCCCTCGTGGTCGTCGGTTCGGTCGCCAGCGATGGTAGGTCCAGGCGGATCGGCTGTCAATCGCGAGCCTCCATCCGGAGCAACCACAGAGTCGAAGATCCGGAGCAACCACGGAGTCGAAGATCCGGAGCAACCACGAAAATCACGAAGGACACGAAATAAGGCAGGGAATCGAGGGCCGTTGGGATGAGGTTCCGGACACGGCGGTCTCCTTCTCGGTCCAACCGGGGAACAGGGGAAGGTCCTCTCCCGCTTGCAGGAAAATCTGGAATGGCTCTCCCTCTTCTTTCGTGCCCTTCGTGTTTTTCGTGGTTGCTCCGAATCTCCGGATCTCCGGATCTCCGATGCGTTGATCTTGAATTGCGGGCGGGTCTCCATCGAGAATGTCGGGCGCGGAAGCACCGGTATCGGGGGTCTGGAGAAGGCGAGCATGGAGACGATCGAGAGCCACGGCCTGCGCGATCAGGAGGCCCTCTGGTCGGCTTTCCTGGCCATGGCGGATGCGGTCGTGCTCGCCGTCCGACAGGGGGTCGAGGCCCTCTGCGAGGGGCGGATCGAACTGGTCAGCGCGGTGGGCGACGCCGAGGAGCGATCCGACCGCGACGAACATCAGATCGAGGGCGAATGCCTCCGCATCCTGGCCCTTTATGAGCCCGTGGCGTCGGATCTCCGGCGGCTGGCGACCATCCTGAAGGTCAGCCGGGACTGCGAGCGGATCGCCGACCGGGCCGACCGGATCGCACGACGGGCCCGCAAGATCGCGAGAAACTGGGGTCCGATCGAGTTGCCCGTCGGACTCGCTCCCATGGCCCGCGAGGCCCTCGCCATGGTCGAGGAGGCCCGGGTCCTGCTGGATGCTCACAATCCCCGACGCGCCCGGGCCCTGATCGCGGCCGACCAGGCGATCGACCTCCGGTATCGCGAGGTCCGCCGGGCCCTCAAGGCCCGGATCGTCGAGGAGGCCGACCACCTGGAGGTCTGGCTCCAGTACCTCGGCGCAGCGAGGAACCTGGAACGGATCGCCGACCACGCGGCCGAGATCGCCCGGATGATCGTCTTCCTGGACGAAGGGGTCTTCCCGGGCGTCCGGGGGTGAACACGGCCCGAGCGAGCGACGGACGGTCAGCCCCGGAGTTTGGCCAGAACGTCGAGCGCCTCGCCGACGTGCCGCCAGGGCTGAAGCTGCGACGAGAAGATGTGGCGGACGATCCCCTCGCGATCGATCAGGTACGTCACGCGACCCGGGAAAAGGCCCAGCGTTCGGGCGACGCCGAACCGCTCGCGGACCGTTCCCTCGGCGTCGGAAAGCAGGAGGTACGGCAGCCGGAATCGATCGGCGAAGCGACGGTGCGAGTCGGGCGAGTCACTGCTCACACCGATCACGACGGCGCCGGCGTCGCGGAAGGCTTCGTGGCTGTCTCGAAATGAGCAGGCTTCCATCGTGCAGGCGGGGGTGTGATCCTTCGGGTAGAAGAAGAGGACCACCTCCGACTTCCCCCGGTAATCCGAGAGGCGAACGGTGGTTCCGTCGGCGTCGGGAAGCTCGAAATCGGGGGCGGGATCGCCGAGGCGAACGGGGATGGACGTCATCACGAGAGGGCCTTGGGGTCAGGGAATCCGACCCAGGCGGGGTCGCGGGCCAGGGTCGGGAAGGTCGAGCTGTCGGAGGGCCTCGAAGACTCCGATCGAGGCGGCGACGGCCAGGTTGAGGCTCCTCGCCTCCGGACGAATCGGGATGCGAAGGGCCTGGTCGGGTCGATCGTCCAGCCACCAGGCCGGCAAGCCTCGACTCTCCGGGCCGAAGACGAGGCCATCACCGGGGACGAATCGGGCGTCCGTGTAGGGCCGATCGGCGTGGGTGCTGAACGACCAGAGGCGGTCGCGCCCGAGGGCGGCGGCGACCTCGTCCAGGCCGTCCACCACCTTGTAGTCGAGATGCTCCCAGTAGTCCAGGGCGGCCCTGCGCAGGTGGCGGTCATCCAGGCGGAAGCCGAGCGGCCGGACCAGCCAGAGGACGGCCCCCGCGGCGGCACAGGAGCGGCCGATCGCCCCGGCGTTCGCCGCGATCTCGGGCTGATACAGGACGACGTGGAGCGAGGGCCGGGGCTCGGTCATGAGGCGTGGCCGGAGTGGACCGGCTCGGGATACGGGCCGTGATGATGGCCCTGGGTCTGACCATTGGCGATCGGACGAGCGTGGCGGCCGGACTCGTCGTGGGGGTCGTCGGGCTCGGAGGGGTGGTCGTCGTCGAGCGTTCGAGGCGAGGCCGATCGGTCGGTGATCCACTGGATCACGTAGTAGAAGACGGGTGTGAGGAAGATCCCGAAGAGGGTCACGCCGAGCATTCCGCTGAAGACGGCGGTGCCGAGGGTCTGTCGCATCTCAGCGCCGGCACCGGCGGAGATCATCAGCGGGACGACGCCGAGGATGAAGGCGAAGGAGGTCATCATGATCGGACGGAGCCGAAGCTCGCAGGCTTCGAGGGTGGCGGCGCGGGCGGTCGAGCCGGCCTCGCGCTGCGACTTGGCGAACTCGACGATGAGGATGGCGTTCTTGCAGGCGAGTCCGACCAGGACGATGAAGCCGACCTGGGTGAAGATGTTGATGTCCATCCTGGCGAGGTTGACCCCGACGATCGAGCAAAGCAGGCACATGGGGACGACCAGGATCACGGCCATCGGCAGCGACCAGCTTTCGTACTGAGCGGCGAGGACGAGGAAGACCAGGATCACGGCGAGGGTGAAGGCGAAGACGGCGGTGTTGCCGGTCTGGAGCTGAAGGAGGGCGAGCTCGGTCCACTGGGATCGCATCGCGGTGGGAAGCTGCTGTTCGACGAGATCCTCCATCGCCTGGATGGCCTGTCCGGAACTGATCTGAGGGGCGGGGTTGAGGTTGATCGTGGCCGAGGGATACATGTTGTAGCGAACGATCATCACCGGGCCGCTGACGTCGCGGACCGAGGCGACACTGCCGATGGGGACCATGTTGCCCGAGGCGTTCCGAACGCGGAGGGCGACGAGGTCGGCGATCTGCTTCCGGAAGTTGGACTCGCCCTGAACGTTGACCTGCCAGGTCCGGCCGAAGAGGTTGAAGTCGTTGATGTAAAGCGAGCCGAGGTAGACCTGCAAGGTGTTGAAAAGCTCGGCGATCGAGACGCCGGCGAGCTTGGCGCGGTCGCGGTCGATGTCGAGGTAGAGCCAGGGGGTGTTGGCCCGGAAGCTGGTGAAAAGGCCGGTGAGGAACGCGGAGTGCGGCGGCTCGGCCGAGGTCGCGACGATCGCGTTGGCGACCGATTCGAGTTCCTCGGAGCCGAGGTCGCCGCGGTCCTCGACGACCATCTTGAAGCCGCCGGCGGTCCCCAGGCCATCGACGGGCGGAGCCTCGAAGACGTTGACAATTCCCTCGCGAATCTCCGACTCCAGGGCGAACTTGAGCCGATCGGCGATCACCGGGCCGGTGAGGCCCTCGACGGCCCGGTGGTGGAACTCGTCGAGCATCACGTACATGGCGCCGAAGTTGGGGGCGTTGGCGTTCATCAGGATCGACTGCCCGGCGATCGCGAGCGTGTGCGAGACGCCCGGTTGCCTGAGGGCGAGCTTCTCGACGCCCGCCATGACCTTCTCGGTCCGTTCGAGCGAGGAGGAATCGGGGAGCAGGACGTTGATGAGGAGGTAGCCCTTGTCCTGGGGCGGGATGAAGCCGGTGGGGGTCTGGGTCATCCCCCAGTAGGTCATCACCAGGAGCCCGCCGTAGAGCAGCAGGACCAGGGCACTGATCCGAAGGAGACCGCCGACGACCCGGGTATAGGCGGAGGTGGCGACGTCGAAGGCCCTGTTGAAGAGGTAGAAGATCCAGCCGAAGGCCCGGTTGAGCAGTCCGCTGACGATCCAACCGGCGAGGGCACCGGCGGCCAGTCCGGCGAGGTTCGCGGAGGTCGCGGCGGTGGTCCACCGGGTGGCGAGGTTCCAGTGGATCTCCCGGGAGGCGAGCCAGCCGGGGATCTCGGGCCCGAGGAAGGCGTAGCCGGCCCAGCCGCCGACCGCGACGAAGGCCGGCCAGGGAAGGGCCTGGAAGACCCCCTTGACCCTCGGCTTGAGGAGCAGAGCCGCGAGCGCCGGGCTGAGGGTGAGCGAGTTGAAGGCGGAGATCACGGTGGAGGTCGCGATGGTGAGCGCGAACTGTCGGTAGAACTGTCCGGAGATCCCGGTGATGAAGGCACAGGGGACGAAGACGGCCGTGAGGACCAGTCCGACGGCGATCACCGGAGCGGAGACCTGGCTCATCGCGGTGAGGGTCGCGGCGTGGGGGCTCAGACCGTGCTCGATGTGGTGCTCGACGGCCTCGACGACGACGATGGCGTCGTCCACGACGATCCCGATCGCCAGGACGAGTCCGAAGAGGGTGAGGTTGTTGAGGCTGAAGCCGAGGGCCGCCATCACGGCGAAGGTGCCGATGATCGCGACCGGGACGGCGACCAGCGGGATCAGGGCCGATCGCCAGTTCTGAAGGAAGAGCAGGACGACGAAGGCGACCAGGATCACGGCGTCTCGGAGGGTCTTGAAGACCTCGTTGACCGACTCGGTGATGAAGGGCGTGGTGTCGTAGGCGATCGCGTAATCGAGGCCCTCGGGGAACCGGTCCTTGAGCTCGATCATCTTCTGTCGGACGAGGTTGGCGACCTCAAGGGCGTTGGAGCCGGGTCGCTGGTAGATCGAGAGGGCGACGGTCGGCTTGCCGTCGAGGGTACAGTCCTGGTCGTATCCCTGGGCGCCGAGCTCGATCCGGCCGACATCGTGCAGGCGGACGACGCCGCCCTGGGCGTCGGTTTTGAGCATCATCTCGGCGAACTGGTCGGGGTCCTTGAGGCGTCCGAGGGTGGTGATCGGGAGCTGGAAGGCCTGTCCGGCGGGGACGGGGGGATGACCGAGCTGTCCGGCGGCGACCTGGATGTTTTGCTCGTTGATCGCGTTGACGACGTCGGAGCTGCTGAGGCCGCGGAACGACATTT
>DAHZZC010000741.1 GCA_027435495.1 Planctomycetales bacterium | reverse complement strand
CCGGCCGGGACTTCCCGCTCGACCGGTTGCACGATCTCCGGAACGCCGAGGCCGGCGACCCCTGCCCGCGGTGCGGCTCGACGCTCGAGGTGAAGTCCGGCCTGGAGATCGGCCACGTTTTCAAGCTCGGAACGAAATATTCGAAGGCGATGGGCGCCCGTTACCTCGACGAGAAGGGAACCGAGACCGAAATCATCATGGGTTGCTACGGGATCGGTGTGAACCGGATCGTCGCGGCGGCGGTCGAGGCGGCCCACGACGCCAACGGGATCATCTGGCCGTTCTCGATCGCGCCTTATCACGTGCTGGTGGTCCCCTTGCAACTCCAGAATGCGGCGGTCATGGAGCGGACCTCGGCGATCGAGTTGGCCCTCTCCGCGGCCGGGCTCGACGTTCTGGTTGACGACCGCGACCAGCGCCCGGGCTTCAAATTCAAGGACGCCGACCTGATCGGCGTCCCGCTCCGGGTTGTGATCGGCGAGCGTGGCCTGAAGGATGGACAGATCGAGATCAAGTGGCGGCACGAGCCGGAGGCACGAACGGTCCCCTCGGATACCGCCGCCTCGGCCATCCTGGCGGAGGTCGAGTCGCACCGTCGAAAGCACGACGACTGGTGCGCGGATCGTCGGATGTCGCGATCGGCAGCGAGGGCCTCATGAGCCGAATCCCTCGCTTTCCGAGGCTCCCCTATCTCGTGCTCGGCCTGTTGACTCTGGATTGCTTCCTCGGCCCCCTGGCGCTCGGGTTGATTCTACGTGGCGGAGCGCGCCCGGAGTGGCCCCCCGACCGACCGATCGAATGGGCCTCAGCCTGGGGAATCCTCGCCTCGGCGGCTGGTCTCTTCGCCGCTTGCCTGGCCGTCCGGTTGTGGTATCCGTGGCCGGGGCGTGGCAAGGGGGAGGTCGGGCGTTGAGCGATGCCCTCGTCTGGTCGATCATTGCGGTGGCTCTCGGCGCCTCGGGGTTCGTGATCGCCGCGTTCCTTGGGTCCGTCGCACGCCGACACGCGCCTCGATGGGGTCTGGTCGACCGTCCCGGCGGCCACAAGGGACACCGCCAGCCAACTCCCCTCGGCGGTGGGCTCGCCATCTGGTCGACCATGCTCCTCATCCTGATCGCGGGGACGGCGCTCGTCGTCGTCGGCGGCAACTGGCTCCCCGGCCCACTCGCGAGACACGTCGCGGGGGCCCTTGGCCAGCTCGGACGTCTCGGCCTGATCTTTGGGTTGGCGAGCCTCATCATGGTGATGGGACTGGTCGACGACCTGAAGAACCTTGACTGGCGGCCCAGGCTCGCAATCCAACTCGGTTGCGCATCGGTCCTGGCCTGGTCCGGCATCCGGATCACGCTCTTCGGCGTCTTCGCCTACCCGGCGATCGAGGGGACCGTCACGGTCCTCTGGATCGTCGGGCTGACAAATGCGTTCAACATGCTCGACAACATGGACGGCCTGGCAGCGAGCGTCGGGTTGATTGCCTCACTCCTCTTCTGTGCGGCGCAGGTGGCAGTGGGCGACCTCTTCGTCCCGGCGCTGCTGCTGGTGCTCGCGGGGGCGCTGGCCGGGTTTCTGGTGCATAATCGGGCTCCGGCGAGGCTGTTCATGGGAGACGCGGGGAGTAACTTCCTCGGGTTCCTGATCGGGGCGCTCACAGTGGTCGGGACGTTCACCCGTCCGGAATACTCGCCGTGCAGCGCACTGGCACCGCTCTTCGTGATGGCTGTGCCGCTGTACGACATGACCTCGGTGATTTTGATCCGCCTCCGCGAGGGCCGAAGTCCCTTCAAGGCAGATCGGCGGCACTTCTCGCACCGGCTGGTGGCCCGCGGCTTGACGCCGCCTCAGGCGGTCTGGACGATTGATCTGGTGACCCTCGCGGGCGGGCTCGGGGCCCTTCTGCTGCACCGGCTCGACTGGTCGGGTGCGGCGATTGTCCTGGCCCAAACAGTCTGTTTGCTGGGCGTGGTGGCGATCCTCGAGTTTGCGTCAGCCCCCTCGGAGCGTGAAGATGTCCAGACGCCGGCCCCGATCGCCGAGGCCGCCGGATCCCCGAAGGCCTGATCCGCCGGCTGCAATCCGTACGCCGTCGGCAGTGCTCGACTCGCCCGAGGATTCCTCCTCGCCGGCTCGGATCGGCGAACGGATCCGACGCGCGGCCCTGGGGCTCTCGGCCGCCCTGATCGTCGCCCGAACCTACACCACCAGCGAGCCGGATCTGGAACGGGGCGCCGGCGGCGGGCTCGTCTGGATCCTCGCGCTGCTGGTCGTCTTCGGGCTGGCGATCGCCAGCGGACTGCTCGGCGGCCGGTTCCGGTTCCGATGGTCGTGGGCCGACCTGGCGGTCGTCGCGATGTCGGCGATGGTCGCGCTCAGCTCGCTTCACTCGCTCGACCGGCGGCCTGCGCTCAACCTGGCCTGGGAATGGGCGGCGATGGCCGGGGTCTACCTGCTCCTGCGAAACCTACCCCGGACTCGCGATGAGTCGTCGGCGATTGCCGGTGCGCTGGTGGCCTCGGCCTTCGCGCTCTCGGTGTACGGAATCTATCAGGGGGCTGTCGAACTACCCGAGATCCGCCGCGAGTACGAGCGAAATCCGGTTCAGTTCCTCCAGAAACATCCCGAAATCGGCGTCGCTCCAGGAACTCCGGAGCAATTCCGATTCGAGCAGCGATTACTCGGCTCCAACGAAATTACCTCGACCTTCGCACTGGCAAACTCGCTGGCCGGATTCCTGGTCGGTCCCTTCCTGATCGCGATCGGAGCCTGGCTGGCAAACCTCTTCGACCGCGAACCGGGGCGGTCGCGAGGGCCAACGCTCCTGATGGCGGCGCCCGTCCTGCTGGTCTTGCTCCTGGCCATGATGCTCACCAAGAGCCGGTCGTCGTGGGTCGGGATGACCGTCGGAATCGGAATCCTCGCCTGGGAGGCACGCAGGCGAGCCTCGCGCCGACTCCGAATCGCGGCCGGCGCAGGTGGATTCGCCATCGTCATGGCCATCGTCGCTGTCGGATGGGCGACGGGTCGGCTCGACCGCGAGGTCCTAACCCAGTCCACGCTCTCGATGCGATATCGATGGGAATACTGGCAGGCGACGTGGAGCCTGATCACCGGAGGTGCCTCGAACGCCTGGCGAGCCGTCCAGACCTCGGTGTTCTGGTCCGGTGTCGGGCCCGGCAACTTCCGGTCGGCCTATCTCCGATACAAGCTCCCCTGGTCGAGCGAGGAGGTCCTCGATCCACACAACATGGTGCTCGAAGTCTGGGCGACGGCCGGCGTCGGGGCGATGGTCTCGCTCGTGCTGGCGCTGGGGCTGGGACTCCGTGGGACCCTCGGAAAAGCGGGCGAGTCGGTCGATCGCCCTGAGCCCGAGTCCGAGTCCGAGTCCGACGCGGACGATGCCCCGCCGATTCGGGCTCGCTGGCTGGTCGTATCGGCCTGGGCGGGCGGAATCCTGGTCGTCTTCCTCGGGATGATGAACTTGTTCGTTGAGGCCCAGTTTCCCCGTTGGCTGATCCTCGGCTGGAGCTGGCTCCTCGGCGCCTGGCTGATCGGGCCGCTCTGGCGACGTCGACCGCCAACATCCACGGCCATCGGCGCGGGAGTGGCGGCGGTCGCGGTGAACCTGCTCGCCGCGGGTGGAATCGGCGTCCCAAACGTGGCAATCGGACTCTGGGCAATGCTCGCGATCGGGCTCAACCTGCGCGACGATCGCCCGTGCGGCCGGCTCCACGAATGGGAAAGCCGCCTCTCCCCGTTTGTCCTGGCGACGGCCTGGGCGGCGCTCGCTGGCGTCTTCCTCGGAGCAGTGGTCCCTTTCTGGAAGGCCGAAGCGCTCTGCGACGCCGCCGAGACGGCTCTGAATCGCCAGCCTCCCCACTTCGAGGCAGCCGAGGCCCATTACCAGGCGGCCATCAAGACCGACCACTACGACGCCCGGCCCTGGGTCGGCTACGCCGAGGAAGAATACCTGGCCTGGCGATGGCGAGGCGCCCGCACCGCTGACGGACGTTGGCGGAAAGTGATCGACCTCCTCGCGAGGGCCACCCGGGCACCCCGCAACCCGATGAACTGGGGCCTCCACGTCCGACGCGCCGAGCGAATCCGGGCCATTCTCCACCAGATCGCCAACGACCTGAAACCGGTCGACGACCTGACCCTCCGAAGCGAGCTCGTTCGCGACTACCGAACCGCCTCCCTGTATTACCCGTCGAACGCAAGGCTCCACGCCCGACTCGCCGAGGCCAGTACCGAGATTTCCATGGGCAACGATGCCATCAACGAGGCCCGCGAGGCGCTCCGGCTTGACGACCTCAATCCCCACCCTGATAAGAAGCTGACCTCCGAGGAACGCGATCGGCTGGAAGCGATCGTGGCCGGGGGAAAATCCATCAGACCTTCCACCGAGGCGGCGCCAGGACGAAAGCCGCCAGGACCGCCAGTCCGAACGTCAGGTAAAGCACCGTGAAGACCCAGGCCTCGGCGTGACAGAAGATCAGGCGATGGACCCAGTACCCGAGGAAGTCGCCCGAATATCCTCCCTCGCCGGCCATCTGGCGGAGACGATCTTCCCAGGCGGTCAGCGGGCAGGTCATCCCGATCAGCGATTCCACCACCACGATCCCGATCGCGACCAGATGCAGCGACCGGAACCAGGGGTTGCGAACCCATCGCCACCGCATCGCAACGCCAAGCAGAATCAGCACCAGCCCGAAGACGACAAAGCCCACATAGGCCGCGTGGAAGATCACGATGAAGTCGGCGAGCAGCTTCGCCCAGGGCATGGTGTGAGCCCTATCCCTTACTCCATCGCCGCCCAGCCCGATGCACTCGCCTCGGCCCGGCAGACATGGATCTCCGCGGTGATCCCCGTCTCTCGGGCGTACCGCGCCCGGACTGCCTCGACAAATTCGTCAGTACGGTCAGCCTGGACCAGATTCACCGTACATCCGGCCCAGCCGGCACCCGAAAGCTTACCACCGACGAACCCCGGCGCCGACTCGGCGGCCTCGATCAACCGATTGAGTGCCTCGGAGCTGTTCTCAAAGTCGTCCCGGCTCGAGGCGTGCGAGGCCGACATCAAGCGTCCGAACGCCCCGATGTCTCCCGACTTGAGCGACTCGATCCCACGCCGTACGCGGTCGTTTTCCGTCAGGACGTGCCGGGCCCGCCTGCGGCCGACCCGATCGAGACCGTCCCACTCGGCTTCCAGCCAATCAAGCGGGACCATCGAGAGCAGGAGTTCGCCCTCAACCGGGATCCGATCCCGATACGCCGAGACGATCCGCTCACATTCCGCCCGACGGCGGTCGTACATCCCATCGGCGAGCCGTCGTGAGGTCTTCGAATCGCAGACCACGATCGCCGGCGCAGGATTGCCGAGCGGCAACCGCTCGTGTGCCAGCGTCGAGCAGTCGAGAAAGAGCGCATGATCCGACCGGCCGAAGAGGCTGGAAAACTGATCGAGCAGACCCGAACCGACGCCGACAAATTCGTTTTCCGAGCGGCGGAGCGTCTGAGCCAGCTCCATGAGTCGAGCATCACCGCCTTCGCCGGAAAAGTCACCGGGCGACTGGCCCGGGACCGTCCCCATCGCAATCAGGAACCAGGCGAACGAAGCTTGCAGGCTGGCCGAACTGGAGAGCCCGGCGCCGAGGGGAACATCCCCAAGGACGACGGCCTCGAAGCCCGATCGGAGCGCGCCGGCCCATCCCGAGACCGCCCAGCACACCCCTCGCGTGTAACGCGCCCAGGTACCGGCCTCCGGCCAATCGATGGCGTCGATGGAAAACCGGTCGGTCTCGTCGTAATTGGCCGCGAGGATCGAGGCCGTGCTCCCCTCTCGGCGACGGCCGGCCACGACGGTTCCCCGATCGATGGCCGCCGCCATCACCAGCCCGCCGTTGTAATCGGTGTGATTTCCCAGCAATTCGACCCGCCCGGGAGCCCAGCTAACCGTGGACGGAACTCCCCCGTATCGATTGGCAAAGGCCGATCGAGCGCGGGCCAGCAGGGTATCCCGTGGAGGCGGATTCGAGGCGGGCATGGGAGGGCGATTGCAGTCGAAATTCCATGGGCCGTCGTCGATCGGTGATGGGACTCGTCGGTCGTACGCTGGGGGTAACCCGCGGTCGAGGAACGCTTCCCGAGAACCAGGGACGACGGCCCATTCCCTTGCGGATTGCCGATCAGGCGATGGCTCGCCCATCGGTCAGCAACGAGCTGGCAGCTTCGCGGAGGGCCGGGGCCTTGTCGGTCCGCTCCCAGGTGAACTCGGGCTCGGACCGGCCGAAGTGGCCGCCGCTGGCGGTTTTCCGGAAGATCGGCCGACGGAGGTCCAGATGCTGGATGATCCCGGAGGGTGTCAGCGGGAAGTGGCGGCGGACCAGCTCGGCGATCGCACGGTCGGGAATCTTGCCTGTCCCTTGCGTATCGACGTGGATGCTCACCGGCTCGGAGACACCGATGGCATAGGCAAGCTGAACCTCGCAGCGATCGGCCAGTTGCGCCGCGACGACGTTCTTGGCGACGTAGCGGGCCATGTAGGCGGCCGATCGGTCGACCTTTGTCGCGTCTTTACCGCTGAACGCACCACCGCCGTGGCGGCCCATCCCGCCGTAGGTATCGACGATAATCTTCCGCCCGGTCACGCCCGAATCACCGTGCGGACCACCGATAACGAACTTGCCCGTCGGGTTGATGTGAAACTTGAGCGAGCCGTCGATCAGGTCGGCGGGGAGCACAGGCAGGATCACCTGCTCCTTGACGGTCGCAACGAGCTGCTCATGCTTCACATCGGGCGCGTGCTGCGTCGAGACGACCACGGTGTCGATCCGGACCGGCTTGAGGCCGTCGTACTCGACCGTGACCTGGCTCTTGGAGTCGGGGCGGAGCCAGGGGATCGTGCCGTTCTGCCGGAGTTCGGTGATCCGGTTGATGATCCGGTGCGCCAGTGCGATCGGCAGTGGCATCAGCTCGGGGGTATCGTTGCAGGCAAACCCGAACATCATCCCCTGGTCGCCAGCCCCGATGTCCTTGCCACGGGCCGTATCTTCGTCGACGCCCTGAGCGATGTCGGGCGACTGCTTGCCCAGCGCGACCATGACGGCGCAGGTCGTGGCGTCGAAGCCCATCTCGCTCGAGGTGTAGCCAATCTCGCGGACCACCTGGCGGACGATGGCGGGATAATCGACCATCGCCCGGGTGGTGATCTCGCCTGCGAGACAGACCAGGCCGGTCGTCAGAAGCGACTCGCAGGCAACGCGCGAATACGGGTCTTGCTCGAGGAGGGCATCAAGGATGCCATCGGAGATCTGGTCCGCCATCTTGTCCGGATGGCCCATCGACACCGATTCGCTGGTGAAGAGGTAGCGGTCGTGTTGCGGCACGGAAACGGGTCTCCTGGCGCTCGTTCAGCCGATCCTTCTGGGCGACCGGTCCGGATTGCCACCCGGACCCACAACCTGAGTTTAGCAATCCCTCCGCCCGATGGGAAGCGATGCCGCTTCGGACCCAGGGCCGTTTCCTTTTCACAACGAGCGGGTCCACGGGGACTGGCCCCGGGCGTCCTCGGCCGG
>DAHZZC010000740.1 GCA_027435495.1 Planctomycetales bacterium | reverse complement strand
AACGTCCCGAGTCCGCACTCGTCGGAATCGGCGCGCCGGAACGGAAGCAGCAGTGTCTCGCTCCCGGTCGTCCCCTCGCGCGACTGGAACGAGGACCGGCCGCCGATCGAGACCCACGGCGGCGACGACGAGGACTTCTCCCTCTCGCGCGGCGGCCCGACAACCGTGGAGGAGCTGGACCTGGCTCCGATGGTCGACGTCGCGTTCCAGCTCGTGCTGTTCTTCATGGTCACGGCGACCACCATCCTGTACAAGACGCTGGAGATCCCCAAGCCCTCGCAAGAGCAAAAGCAGGAGGCGATGACGCAGGGGAACAACGCCCGGCCGATGGAGGATCTCAAAAAGGTCTACGTGATGGTGGAGATCGACGCGGCTGGCACGATCAAGATCGACGGCGAGCCGGTCGTGGCCAACGTCGACGCGATCGCCGAGCGGCTCCGGACGGCCCGCGAGAAATCGGGCCGAACGATCATGCTCCTCTCAGCCGACTACGCGACGCCGCACCGGAACGCGGTCCTGGCGTACGACGCCTCGATTGAGATTGGGATGGGAATCGCGATCGCGCGACCGAAGCCGCCGCAGGGTCCTGCGCCAAGTGTCTTCCCCGGCGCCTCGGGCGGCGGCAAACCCGCTCCTCCGGCCGCAACCACGAACCCGCCCGCACCGGCGCCATCTCCGGCGGGCGGGACGCCGTTCTGATCGACTCGGGCCAGGGGCGCCCAGTCGTTTGCTGCGTGCTCAGGCAAGATTCGAGGTCGCCATGATCCACCAATTTCGCGTGCAGAACTTCAAGAGCATCATTGATGTGCGCGTCGAAATGACGCCGATCACTGTGCTCGTGGGGCGGAGTGGCACGGGTAAGACCAGCTTTGTGCAGGCGATTCGCTTCCTGAGAGACGTGCTCGGCTCGAATCCCCAACCGCAGCCGACATGGCCAAATCTTCGACCGGCTTTCGCTCTCGACTCCGCAACGAGCTTCTTCGTCGAATTCTCGGTGACGGGCGTGCCAGATCGTTTCAAGTATGACTTGGTGATCAATAAGCGCGGCCCGGGACACGCGCCGGAGAGCGAGCGTCTGTCCGTCGCTGAGCGCTGCCTCTTCCATCAGGAATCGACGGGTAAGGGAGGCCAGAATCGCTGGACTGTCGAGCCGGAATTGCTTCAGGTCCCGAACCCGGGCCCTATTGCCCTGGGTCGAATTCCCTCCATTCCCGAAATCGTTATCGCATTCACCGCCCTGACCTCGGGGATCGGCTGCTACACCTTCTTCGACCGTGTTCTCTGCCAGCCGCGTCGGGAGAGCCCACAGAGGCGAGGCCTCGCGGACGACGGTTCCAATTACCTCGATGTGATCGGCGAAATCACCATGAACCTCCAGGATCTCATCAGTCGGAAGAGCATCGTGGCAGCCCTCCAACGCGTGAATCCGTCGATCTCCTCAGTCGAGCTCAACGACCTTCAGAATCCGGCCAGCGTCGTGGTCGGACACCGACTCAACGGGAAGACGCTGGCCCTCGATCTCTCGCAGGAATCCGACGGACTCCGACGCTTCTACGCGAATCTGCTGGCCCTCTATCAGATGCCTCCCAAGCAGACGTCGATCTTCGAGCACCCCGAGGACGGAATCCACCCGGGGGCCCTCTCGATGCTGGCGGAGGAGTTCCAGGCCGCGCCGAACCAGGGGCGTGGGCAGGTGATCCTGACGACACATAGCCCGCAACTCCTCGATCACTTCGACGTGGACCAGATCCGCGTCGTGGAGCTGGACGACCTCAAAACGCGAATCGGGCCCATCTCGGCCGAGCAGAAGGAGGCCATCCGCGACGGCCTCCTTGAGCCCGGAGAACTCCTCACGGTCGATCCCGCTCGGATCCAGGCGGAGGCGACGGGAGCATGAAACGACTTGTCCTGTTCGTGGAAGGGGAGGGCGAGGCGGATGCCGTTCCGGCGCTTGTCAGACGGCTCCTCAGCGAGAAAGGCGACTGGAGCGGTCTCTTGCTCGACGACCATCCGTTCCGCGTCGGCTCGGTTGAGAAGCTGGTGAAGAACGACCATCGGGAATGGAACCGGTTCCTGGGCGCGAGCCTGAAGCGATCGGAACTTGGCGGGGTGCTGCTGATTCTCGATGGCGACGCGGAGCGAGTCGGTGGCAAGCCGTTCTGCGCCGCGCAAGTCGCCCGTTCGCTGGCCGACGCCGCCGCCCAGGTCGGGGCGGGCCACACGTTTTCCGTCGCGGTCGTCTTCGCGAGGCAGGAGTTCGAATCCTGGCTCATCGCGGGAATGACCTCCCTGAGTGGCCGGTCCCTACCCGACGGACGCCGCATCAACGCCCTGGCGAAGGCGCCTGATGGCGACCTCGAAAGAAGCCCCCGAGACGCGAAGGGATGGATCGGATCCCTCGTCGAGGGCGGATACAAACCGACCCGCGACCAGGCCGCCTTGACCCGTTTGGTCGACCTCGACGCGATTCGAGCCCGGGGCCTACGCTCGTTCCGACGGTTGGAGTCGGCCCTGTCCGCACTCGTCGAGGCAATCCGATCGAATCGCCCGATTGCCTCGCCGCCGGGACCTGCCGGAAGTGGCGGGTAACCCGCTTCAGGCCGGACGATCCCGCCTCAACCTCTCCACGAACAAGCCGTGCTCGGGAGAGTCCAGGCCCTGCTGAAGGACCGCCTGAACCGCCTTGCGATCGTTCTGGACCAGCGCGGCCGCATCGAGCCAGAGGCCCGGAAAGACCTCGCTGCGCAGGATCCCGTCGGCCGGCGGGCTGACCTGCTCGAAGCGCCCGCCACGGTTCGCGTACCAGTCCACCTGGCCGTCGAGCACCCGCCAGACGACATATTCGCGCACGCCGTTGCGTCGGTAGACCTCGAACTTCTTGCCCAGATCGAAGCTGGCGCTGCTGGCAGCCACCTCGGCGATGAGTTCCGGCGTCCCCTCAATATAATCATCGTCGCTGATCCGGGCCTGACCGCCGCACTCGGGCAGGATGATCAGGAAGCCGTCCGGCTGGGGTTCGTTGTCCAGATCCAGACGGATGCTGCTGTTATCTCCGGCTTCGACTCCTGGTGTGTCCGTCTCGTAGGTTCCCAGCCAGGTGATGAGACGAGTGTGCGGGTGACCGTGCCGCCGGTGCTGGACTGGCGAGGGGATGAAAACCACTCCTTCGATCAACTCGGCCTTCTTGAGGGCGGGCATCGCGTCGTATCGACGTTCGAACTCCTCGCGAGTCAGGTGATCGCCGTTCTCCAGGGGTGGGATCGCCCCGATCGCGGGCAGCCTGGACGGGCTGGCGGGCGGCATCAATGGGCCTGTGGAGATCGCCATGGGACGGCTCCCGAAACGAAGTTGGCTCTAGCCCTGAACCAAGCGTGATTTATAGTCCGGCCGCCCCGATTTCCCGGAAATAGCTCGTAAACCCCGCATGTTTCTGGAATAATAGAGGTTCGAACACATCCTCACTATTCCAGGACATGGGGGCTTTCGAGTGAGCGCTACTCTCCGAAAAAAACGCGCCGCACGCAAGAAGAGATCCTTCCAGGAGGGGCGGCGGCGAATCAAGAATCGACTCGACCATACGCCCGGCCCCGAACGGCCGACTCCCATGATGACCGCCACTAACATCCACTACGAACATGCCGATCGCGTTCGCGGCCTCAGTGCCGGCGGCATCGGGGCCCTCTTCCTCCTGGCTCAACGGATCGAACTGGTCAAGGATATCGACCGCGATCTTCACCTGCTCAAGCGCCATCTGCCCTACCACGAATCCGACCATGTCCTGAACATCGCGCTTAATCTCCTCGCCGGCGGCCGGCGCATCGAACATCTCGAATCGCGCCGCAACGACGAGGTCTACCTCGATGCTCTCGGGGCCGAGCGGATTCCCGACCCGACCACCGCCGGCGACTTCTGCCGCCGCTTCTCCCGGGACGACGTCCTCACCTTGATGGACACCATCCATGAATCGCGGCTCCGGGTCTGGTCCCGGCAGCCGCCCGAGTTCTTCGCGGAAGCGATTCTGGAGGCCGATGGCAGCATCGTGCCCAGTGACGGAGAGTGCAAAGGGGGGATGGACTTCGCCTACGACGGGCAGTATGGATACCATCCGCTGTTGATCTCGCTGGCCAACACCGCCGAGCCGCTTTACCTGCTCAATCGCGGCGGCAACCGCCCCTCTCAGGAAGAGGCGGACGTCTTCCTGGACAAGGCCATGGCGCTTTGCCGTCGGGCCGGCTTCCGCAAGATCCTCTTGCGGGGCGATACCAGGTTCGCCCAGACCAAGCATCTGGATCGATGGGACGCCGCGGGCGACACCCGCTTCGTCTTCGGCTACGAGGCCTACGATGGGCTCAAGGCGCGGGCCGACGACCTGCCGGCCGCCGCCTACCGCCTCCT
>DAHZZC010000739.1 GCA_027435495.1 Planctomycetales bacterium | reverse complement strand
GCGCCAGGTCAAGCCGCTCCAGGCCGTCTCGGGCGCGATCGTCGATCGGTTCGGGAGCGATCCCTCGTAGGTCGTGGAAGAGATGGCCATCGGCGAAGACGACCGTGAAGAGCTGGCGGTACGCCTCGGCCTCGGCATCGGAGACGGGTCGGCCGTCGACCCGGACCAGACCCGAATCCGGCCGGTAGAGGCCCGAGAGAACCTTGACCAGCGTCGTCTTACCGCTTCCGTTGCCGCCGGCCAGGACGACGATCTCTCCGCGGCGGAGCGACAATTCGAGCGGGCCGAGTGCGAAGCCGGCGGCTTCGGACGGGTCGTCGTAGTGGAACGTGGCGCCGTCGAGAGCGACCGATTCGATCGTGTTGAGGCTCCAGCCGGCGATCGGCCCCGGGTGGTCCTCGGCCCGCCGCTCGATTTCGGGGAGCATCGCCTCGATCTTGGAGAGCGAGGCCCGGGCTCGGCTCAGGACCGGCACCCAGTTGAGAATCACATCGAGGGGGCTCATCAGGTAGAGCACGATCAGGACCGTCGAGACCTGGGTCGGGCGATCGATCGTCGCGATGCTCGGCAGTCCGAAAAGCAGGAAGCCGATGAAGCCGAAAAACGCGAGCTGACTCCAACCATCGGCGATCGCGAATCGGCCGAGGGCTGCGATGGTCTCGTCGCGCGCTGTGGCGACATCGGGTGCGAGAGAACCGTCGAGGAACGCCCGGCGGCGTCCGCCGTGCTGTTTCAGCTCGCGGAACCCGCCGATTGCCGTGCGGAAGTGGCCGACGACCGCGTCCTGCCTCGCCCTCGCCCTGCGCAGGCCGCGGAGGCCGCTCGACGAGATCGCGATATAGGTTCCGATCGCTGCCGCGGCGAAGATCAGCCCGGCCACGAAGACCGGAGGCGAGAGCCATCCCACGTAGGCGAAGCAGGCGACCACGATCGGGATGTTGATGCAGAGGTGCGGCAGCCCGACCAATGCACCGGCGAGGATCGCGATATCCTCCGTCAGCGCAGCGAGCAGGGCCGACGAATCGATCGCCTCGAAGGCACGTAGCGGAAGGCCCAGCGTCTGGCGGACCAGGTGGACTCCCAGCCCGGCGACCGCCCCCTGAGCCAGGCGGATCATGGCAAGCTGGGCCACCACACGGAGGATCGCCGCCAGGGCACAGAGTCCCGTGAAAAAGGCCCAGGCCCCCGCCTCGCCGAAGGTCGGACCGCCGGCCCCAGCCAGCTCGCGCTGGATCATCGCGATCAGACCGACCCCGGCAATCCCGGCGGTCAGGCCCGCGAGGGTCGACAGCACGATCGCGCCTCGTGAGGCGCGGACCAGAAAGTCGATCAGGCCCATCGCCGGTCGCTCCCCTCGTCGGCCCGTCCGCGGCCGAACCGCGCCCGGAACCCGGCGATCGCCGCTGGGTCGATCGGCGTCCCGCCAAGCTGGAGGTCCGGTGAACGGAAGCCCATTGCGTCGAGGGTCTCGTAGTGGTCGAGGGCCGTCCGCCGGTCGACGAGGCCAATCGTCGGCGTCAGGTGCTCGAACCGGGCGGAGAGCAGGCCCGAGAGGACGCAGCCGGTGATCAGCCCGGGGTCGGTTCGCGCCACGAGATGAAGGAGCCCGGCTCGGAGCCAGGGCTCGAGTCCGTCCGGGAGATACGCGAGCACGGGGAGCGGCTCGGGCGCCTGGAGCAGGCCACCCTCGGTCACCAGGATATCGCCCCGCTCCTCCAGCCGGCGGAACGCCGCATCCGGACGGAAGACGTGCGGTGCCGAATCGTCGACCACGATCGTTCCGGGCGCGACGCGGTGGATGTCGAGGATCTCGGCGACGTTCGTCGCGCCGACGATCAGGCTCGCCTCGTACATTTCGTCAGGGACCTCGTGTGCCGAGGCGAGGATTCGGACTTCTCCGCGATAGCCAAGCTCCTCGGCCAGCTCTCGTCGGAGCGATTCGAGGGCGGGACGTCGAGCGAAGACGTCGCAGAGGGTCAGCCTCGGTGAGTGCGGGAGGCACGAGAGCATCAGGCGGAGCGTTGCGAGGCCGACCGAGCCGACGCCGACGAACCCGACGTGCTCGCTAGCCAGGTCGCGTCCGGCCTCCTCAAGCGCCCGGCGGATCGCCAGGACGACGGCCGAGGTTGTGGTCGCGTGTCCGGTGGTGATCCGAGGGAGACCGCGTCGGTCGAGGACCGAGGCCAGGTCTCGGCCGTAGTCGCTCGCCGAGGGGAGCAGCCCAGTGAGCGAAACCGTGCTCGCCCCAATCGAGCCAGCGAGGCGAACCGCGTCGACAAGCCGGGCAAGCAGGTCGGCGCGGTCGAGGTAGAGCTGGTCCTCAAAACGAGGGATCAGAATCGTCGCGATCCGCCCCATGGGGGCCTGACGGACGTCGGCGATCACCGGACGATCGCGGCACCAGTCGCGGGTGATGGTCTCGCGGTCGAGGCCCAGTCCGTGCAGGAGCGACGCCGGGAAATAGCTGATCGCGGCCGCGTCAACCGCCGCCAACTCGCCCGAGGCAATCAGCGAGTCGAACGGCCGACCTTCGATCGCGACGTGCTCGGGCAGATCGGGAGCCGGCGCATCGAGCAGCCAGCGCGTGATTGTCGCCGGGTCGGGCCCGGCCGGGGCGATCGGCTCGCGCTCGAGGATGGCAGCCATCTCGGCGATCGTCGGAGCCTGGAAGACCGTCTTGACCTGGATCGGCCGCCCGAGCGCTGCGGAGAGCCGCGAGACAAGCTGGACCGACTGCAACGAGTGGCCGCCGAGGTCGAAGAAGTTGTCGTGAATGCCGACGCGATCCCGCTCCATCACCTCAGCCCAGACTCTCGCCATGGTCTCCTCGATCGGGGTCCGGGGCGCAACATACCCGGCGTCCGGCCCGGTCGCGAGAGGGCCGGGATCGGGCAGAGCCCGGCGGTCGATCTTGCCGTTGGGCGAGAGCGGCCAGGCATCGAGCGTTGTGATCGCCGAGGGGACCATGTAATCCGGGAGCGCCGAGCGAACCCATCGGCGGATGTCATCGACATCCGGCGCGGTCGAAGCCCTCGGGACGACGTAGGCGGCCAGGCGACGGCCGCCGCCAGCGATCTCTCGGGCGAGGACGATGGCGTCGCCGACCGTCGGATGCCGGCGCAGGACGGACTCGATCTCGCCCGGCTCGACCCGGAATCCGCGGATCTTCACCTGATGATCCAGGCGTCCGAGGAATTCGAGCTGGCCATCGGGCCGCCATCGGGCGCGGTCGCCGGTCCGAAACATCCGGGCGCCGGTGCGTTCGGCGAAGGGGTCGGGAAGGAATCGATCGGCCGTGAGCGAGGGTCGGCGCAGGTAGCCGCGGGCCACGCCCTCGCCGCCAATATAGAGTTCGCCCGGGAGTCCCTGGGGAACGGGCTCCAGGTGCCGGTCGAGGAGGTAAATCCGCGTTCCGGCGATCGGCTGGCCGATCGGCATCTCGGCGGGCGCCGAGGCGGGATTGGGCTCAAACAAGGTCGCCACGACGGTCGCCTCTGTTGGACCGTATGTGTTGATCCAACGTACGCGATCGCCGCCGATCGATGACCAGTCGGCAAATCGCCGGGCCGAAGCTTTCTCGCCACCGACGACCACCAGGCGGAGTGAGTTCGGGAGCATCCCGCCGATGGTCGCCAGGCCCTCGACCCAGGCGTGCCAGAAGACGGTCGGCAGGTCGAGGACCGTGATCCGACGCGCCTCGATATCGGCCGCGAATTCGGAAGGTCCAGGTAAGGGTCC
The DNA here is from genome assembly GCA_027435495.1 of Planctomycetales bacterium. Classification (GTDB taxonomy): domain Bacteria; phylum Planctomycetota; class Planctomycetia; order Isosphaerales; family Isosphaeraceae; genus JAKAUH01. The sequence goes on along the minus strand of DAHZZC010000739.1, from coordinate 15,243 downwards.
CTCGTCGCGGAAGACGACCGTGGCCCCCTGGATCCAGGCGGGAAAGAGTTCCTCGATGGCGATGTCGAAACTGAGCGACGAGAATTGCAGGATGCGGTCCTCGGGTCCGATGCCGAACGACGAGGCGACCGCGAGATTATGGTGGAGGAGTCCGCCGTGCCGGACAACCACGCCTCTCGGCTCGCCGGTCGAGCCGGAGGTGTAAATCACGTACGCGGCCTCGTTGGGGGTCGGGCCGTCGTCGAGGTTGCCTGTTGGATGACGGTCGATGGGGTCTCGGTCGACGTCGAGGCGGAGGAGATCGGCGTCCGTCGCCGGCCATCGATCGGCGAGGGCCTCCTGAGTGAGCAGGATGCTGGCGCGGGAGTCCTCGAGCATCGCGGCGAGGCGATCGGTCGGGTAGTCGGGATCGAGCGGGACGAAGGCACCACCGGCCTTGAGAGTGGCCAGCAGCGCGACGGCCAGTTCGGTCGAACGGAGCAGGCCGACGCCGACCAGACGATCGGGACCGATCCCCCGGGCCTTCAGCTCGCGGGCAAGCTGATTGGCTCGTTCATTCAATTCGCGATAGGTCATCAGGCGATCGCCCGCCTCGACGGCGACCGCGTCGGGGGTTCGGGCGGCCTGGGCCTCGATCAGGCGGTGGACGAAGGCGGTTGGATCGATCTCGATCCGAGGGCCTGCACCAAGGGCAACGAGCCGCGCTCGCTCGGTCTCGTCGACCATCGGCAGGGCCGAGATCCGGCGGTCGGGGTCGGTCGCGATCCCCGCAAGCAGGACGATAAAGTGATCGCTCATGCGTTCGATCGTCGATCGATCGAAGAGGTCGGTATTGAACTCGAAACCGCCGACCATCCCCGTTCCGGCCTCGGCCATCGAGACGGTCAGGTCGAACTTGGCGGTACCTGTCCCCTCGTCGAGGTCGAGCGGGCCGACGGTCAGCTCGGAATGCGACAGCACGGGGATCTGGTTGTTCTGGAGGACGAACATCACCTGAAAGAGCGGCGTTCGGCTCGGGTCGCGAGCGGGGCGGATCGCCTCAACAACCTTCTCGAGCGGGAGGTCCTGGTGTTCGTAGGCGGCCAGGGCGACCTCGCGCACCCGGCGGACCAGAGCCAGGAAAGTCGGGTCGCCTGAGAGGTCGGTACGGAGCGCGAGCATGTTGACGAAGTAACCGATCAGGCCCTCGACCTCCGACCGGTTGCGATTCGCGATCGGCGAGCCGACGACGATGTCATCCTGGCCCGAGTAGCGGTGCAGCATCGCCTGGAACGCAGCGAGCAGGACCATGAACGGCGTGGCACCAGCGCGCCGGCCAAGATCGCGAAGCTGGGCGGCGACCTCATCCGGAATCGAGAACGAGAGGAAGTCGCCGCGGCTGGTCCGGATCGGCGGGCGAGGCCGGTCGGTCGGCAGCTCCAGCGGCGAAACGCCCGAGAGTTGCCTCGTCCAGTAGTCGACCAGCCGATTCCGCCGGTCGCCATCGAGCAGGCGATGTTGCCACCGCGAATAGTCGGTGTACTGAATGGGCAGGGGTTCCAGCGGCGAGGACTCACCGCGGCGGTACGCCTCGTAGAGAGTCGCCAGTTCGCGTGCTGCGACACCGAGCGACCAGCCGTCGCCGATGATGTGGTGCATCGTCAAAAGAACGGCGTGGTCGTCGTCGGAAATCGCGACGAGGTGAACGCGCGCCAGCGGACCTCGGGCCAGGTCGAACGGTCGGCGTGCCTCCTGGACGGCCAGCCGGCGGGCCTCAGGCTCTCGTGTCGAGGGGTGGAGGGCGCGAAGGTCGGTCGTGGTGATCGGCAGGTCGATCGTGTCGGCAACGATCTGGACCGGTTCGCCGTCGACGCTTGCAAAGGTGGTTCGGAGCGTGCCGTGCCGTCGGATGATCTCGGCGAAGCATCGGCCCAGAAGGTCGCGGTCGAGCGGGCCGCGGACCCTTCCCGCGAGCGTGATGTTGAACGTCGCCTGCCCTGGCGCAAGCTGGTCGAGGAACCAGAGAGCCTGCTGCGAGAACGAGGTCGGGACCGGGCCGTTTGACTCGATCGGGACAAGCGGAGGCGTTTCCAGACCGGCCTCGGCGCGAGTGCGCTCCTCAATCCGACGCGCGACTCCCGCGATCGTCGGGTCGCCGAAGAACTCGCGGAGTGGGAGGTCCAGGCCGATCGCGTCGCGGAGTCGAGAGGCCACCTGGGTCGCCAGTAGCGAGTGGCCGCCGAGATCGAAGAAGTTGTCGAACGCCCCGATTCGCTCGACGCCCAGCACCGACGACCAGACGCCCGCCAGCAACTCCTCGATCGGCGATCGAGGAGCGACGAACGCGACCGACGCCGATCGGCCGCCCTCAGGCGCGGGGAGCGAGGCCCGATCGACCTTGCCGTTGGGCGTCTTCGGGATCGATTCGAGCGACACAAAGGCCGACGGAATCATGTAGTCAGGCAAGATTATCTTCAAATAGCGGCGAAGTTCGGCAACGGCCGGAGCGTTCTCGTGGGCGGTCAGGTAGGCGACCAGGCGGAAATCATCGGGAGCGTATTCGCGCGTGATGACAACGGCCTGCCGAACCGCCGGGTGCGCCGAGAGTGCCGATTCGATCTCGCCGAGCTCGATGCGGAAGCCGCGGATCTTGACCTGATGGTCGACCCGGCCGAGGCATTCGAGCGTGCCATCGGGCCGCCATCGGGCGAGGTCGCCCGTCCGGTAGAGCCGTGCGCCGGGGCGGCGGGCGAAGGGATCGGGGACGAATCGCTCCGCAGTGAGCGCCGGACGGCCCCGGTAGCCGCGGGCCAGCCCCACTCCGCCGATATATAGCTCGCCCGTCACGCCGGGCGGGACCGGCTCGAGCACGGGATTCAGGACGTAAAGTTGCGTGTTCGCGATCGGCTTTCCGATGGAGATCGGCCCGTCGCCCGGCTCGACCCGCCAGGCGCTCGACCAGATCGTTGTCTCGGTCGGGCCGTAAACGTTCCAGAGCGTACCGCCCCTGTCGAGGAGCCGGTCGGCCAGCGCCCTTGGCATCGCCTCGCCGCCGCAGAGCATGGTCAGGCCAGGCTTGCCACGCCATCCCGCGTCCAGCAGCATGCGCCAGGTCGCTGGCGTCGCCTGTATGAAGCGGATCTCGGCGTCCCTGAGCCGCTCCATGAGCCCGCTGGCATCCGCGGCGGTCTCACGGTCGACCAGTTCCACTCGGGCACCGGATACGAGGGGCAAAAGCAATTCCAGGGCGGCAATGTCGAAGGAGAGCGTCGTCAGGGCGAGCAGGGCGTCATCGGGCTCGATGCCGAGGATCGTCCGCATTGAGGCCAGGAGATTCGCCAGGGCCGCGTGAGAGATCTCCACGCCCTTGGGCTTACCCGTCGAGCCGGAGGTGTAGATCACGTAGGCGAGGTTCGCCGGGGTGGCGCCGGCGGGTAGGTTGTCGTCGGGGATGGAGGCCGAGGTGGGAGGGTGGCCGTCGAGGACAAGGCAAGCGGAGTCGGTGGCGGGCAGGGTCTCGCGGAGGGAATCCTCGGTGACGACGACCGCGGGGTGGGCGTCGTCGAGCATCATCGCGAGGCGGTCGGTCGGGTAGGCCGGGTCGAGCGGGACGTAGGCGCCGCCGGCCTTCAGGATTCCGAGGAGCGCGGCGAGCAGGTTGACGGAGCGGTGAAGGTACAGGCCGACGAGGAGTTCGGGGCCGACTCCGAGGTCGCGGAGCTGGCGCGCGATCTGGTTGGCCCTCGCGTTGAGCTGGCGGTAGGTGAGCGAATGGGTGCCGTCGTCAACGGCGGGGGCGTCGGGGGATCGGGCGGCCTGCGCCTCGAACCATCGGTGGACGCACCTCGGCCTTGGTGCCGTCTTTCGGGCTGTCTCCGTGAGCCGCCAGGCCGGGATTTCGGACGCGAGGCCCGTCCCGTCTCGGATCGTTCTGCTCATGACTCGAACGCTCGCTCTCCGGTGGTCGCTTCGGGCAGGGCGTCGAGGTCGGCCTGGTCTGCCGCGTCGAGGTCCGCCATCAGGTCGTCGAGGTCGTCGGCGTCCCAGCCGTCATCGGTCTCACCGGCGCCCCAGCCGGCGAGGACTTGCCGCCGTTCTTCCTCGGTCAGCATCGGCAGGGAGCCGATCGGCCGATTGGGCTCGGCTGTCGCGGCCTCGATCAGGATACGGAAGTGGACCAGCATCCGGTCGACGGTCGCCGCGTCGAACAGGTCGGTGCTGTACTCCATCGTCAGGACCAGCCCCTCGGGCCATTCCATCGCCGAGAGGGTCAGGTCGAACTTCGCCGTCCCGCTGGGCGCCTGGAGCGGAGTGAGCGCCAGATCGGACGATCGGAGGGCTGGCAGCGGGGCATTCTGAAGGGCGAACATCACCTGGAAAAGTGGCGACCGCCCCGACTCTCGATCCGGATGAAGGGCCGTGACGAGTCGTTCGAAGGGGAGGTCCTGATGAGCGTAGGCGTCGATGGCGGCTCGTCGGGTCCGGCGGAGCAGTTCGCGGAAGCCCGGATCGCCGCCGAGGTCACCGCGCAGGACGAGTGTGTTGACGAAGAAACCGATCAGGTTCTCGGTCTCGGATCGGGATCGTCCTGCCACCGGCGAGCCAACGGCGATATCCTCCTGGCCGGAGTAGCGGTGCAGGAGCGCCTGGAAGGCAGTCAGCAGGGCCATGTAGAGGGTTGCGCCCTCCTCGCGGGCGATCGGGCGAAGGGCCTCGATCACCGCGTACGGGAGGGTGACCGTCCGCTCGCCGCCGCGGCCGGAAAGGATAGCAGGACGCGGCCGGTCGGTCGGCAGTTCCAGCGGCGCGATCCCGGCAAGCTGCTCTTTCCAGTAAGCGAGTTGCTGTTCGAGCACGTTGCCCCGGAGCCAATCCCGCTGCCAGACCGCGAAGTCGGCGTACTGGATCGAGGGCTCAGGTAGAGGCGAGGGCTCGCCGGCCCGGAACGCCTCGTAGAGCGCCGAAACCTCTCGGATGAGGACGCCCAGCGACCATCCATCGGAGACGATGTGGTGCATCGTCACCTGGACGATGTGCCGCTCCTCGTTGAGACGGATCAATCGCGCTCGGACGAGCGGTCCACGCGCCAGGTCGAACGGTCGGGCGGCCTCTTTCAGAACGCTCGCCATGGCGAGGGTGGTCGCCTCGTCCGCGTTGGTGAGCGAGGAGAGGTCATCCAGGGGCAGTTCGAGGACTTTCGGCTCGCCGATGACCTCATGGGGGATTCCACCGTTGTCGACGAAGGTGGTGCGAAGGATTTCGTGTCGGCGGATGACCTCTTCGAGGGCGCGGCGGAGGGCCTCGGCGTCGAGCGTGCCGTCGAGGCGAACCGCGATCGGGACGTTGTAGGCGGAGGCGCCTGGCTGCAACTGGTCGAGGAACCAGAGGCGTTGCTGGGCGAACGAGGCGGGGAGAGGTACCGAGCGATCGGCCCGCCCGATCGGCGGGGCCGGCGTGCTCCCCTCGGCGAGGGCTCGCTCGACGAGGCGCGCGAGATTGGCCAGAGTCGGCGCCTCGATGAAGTCTCTGGGCGAGACCTCGACCTCGAAGACCTGGCGGGCTCTTGCCAGGAGCTGCAAGGCCATCAGTGAGTGGCCGCCGACCTCGAAGAAGTTGTCGTGAACGCCGACCGGCCCGCCGCCAATCAGTTCGGCCCAGGCCTCGGCGAGCGCCTCTTCGACCGGGCCTCGTGGAGGGATGATCCCGTTGGGGTCGGTCGATCGGCCTGGGACGGGAAGGGCCTCGCGGTCGACCTTGCCGTTGGGGGTCAGCGGCAGGGCCTCCATCGCCACGATCGCCGAGGGGACCATGTACTCGGGGAGCCGCTCCAGGAGCCATTCGCGTAGCTCCGGCGGGCGGGGGGCCCCTGCGCCGGTGACGTACGCGACGAGGCGTCGGTCGTCGGTCCCATACTCGCGGGCGATCACCGTGGCGCCGGTGACGGCCGGATGCGAAGAGAGGACGGCCTCGATCTCGCCCGGCTCGACGCGATACCCGCGGATCTTGACCTGATGATCGACCCGGCCGAGGTACTCGAGCTGGCCGTCGGCGCGCCATCGGGCGAGGTCACCCGTCCGGTAGAGCCGCGCGCCGGGCTCGCCCGAGTGCGGGTCGGGGACGAAGCGGTCGGCGGTCAGACCGGGGCGGTTGAGGTAGCCGCGGGCCACGCCGATTCCGCCGATGTAGAGTTCGCCCTGGGCTCCGACCGGGACCGGCTGCATCTGTCGGTCGAGGACGTAGAGCCGGGTTCCGGCGATGGGCCGGCCGATCGGGATGGCGCCTTCGATCGACTCGCCCGACGGAACCTTGTAGATGCAGCAGCCGACGACCGTCTCGGTCGGGCCGTACTCGTTGATGAGGTCGGTCTCGGGTGCGTTCTCGCGCCAGAAGGCGATGTGTTCGGCGGTGAGTTGCTCGCCGCCGATGATGAAGGCGCGGGTGCGGCCGACAGCCTCGTCGGGGTGGAACTGGTCGCCGAGGGCCCGAAGGTGCGCGGGGGTGATCTTGACCAGGCTGTAGCCCTTCGAGCGCAGGAGCGCCTCGCCGAGCTGCTCGACGCCCAGGCCCTCGTCGAGCAGGTCGACCCGACGACCGGCGACAAGCGGGGCCAGCATTGAGGTGACGGTCAAATCAAAGGCGATCGAGGAATGGACGGGTGCGCCTTCGCCCTTCGGGATCGCGTAGGTCCGGGCGGCCCAGGCGAGGTAGTTCGCCAGGCCCCGGTGGTGGATCATGGCCCCCTTGGGTCGGCCGGTCGATCCCGAGGTGTAGATCACGTAGGCCAGGCGGTCGAGGTCATCCTCGAGATCGAGGGAGTCGGCCTGGCCGTCGTTGATCCATCCGCGATCGCGATCGATCACGATAACCGCGGCCGATCCGGCCGGGAGGCGGTCGATCAGGGTGGAGTGAGTCAGCAGGACGGGAACGCGAGCGTCCTCGACGAGGTAGGCGAGCCGATCGGCTGGGTAGGAGGGGTCCATCGGCACATAAGCCCCGCCCGCCTTCAGAATGGCCAGGATCGCGACGACCATGTCGGTCGAGCGCGGGAGAGAGATCCCGACGAGGACTTCCGGCCCGACGCCCAGTTCGCGGAGCCTGCGTCCGAGGCGATTGGCCCGGACGTCGAGTGCGGCGAAGGTGAGCGAATCGCCCGGGTCGGTCACGGCGATGGCGTCGGGGGAGCGTGCCGCCTGAGCTTCGATCCATCGGTGAACGGGTCGTAACCGAGCCACGGGACGAGCGCCCGTTGTCGACGACTCGTCGGCTCCGTTCTTCCGCATGGACTCCATTTTGGTCGTCGAGTTCATCATATCGGCCACTCAGCGTGGGGAGAGTTGGTCCAGGAGCGTATCGAGATCCTCGCCGTGGTCGCCGTCGGGCATCTCGCCCTCGGCCCATCCGCCCATGACGAGTCGTCGCTCGTCTTCGGCCAGCATCGGGAGCAGACCGATCGGCTGGTCGGGCTCAGCGGCGATCGATTCAAGCAGGGCGCGGAAGTGGGCCAGCATCCGGTCGATGGTCGCCGGATCGAACAGGTCGGTGCTGTACTCCATCACCAGGCCGAGTCCCTCGGGCGATTCGTCGGCGAAGAGGGTGAGGTCGAACTTCGCTGTGCCGAGCGAGGTCTCCAGTGGGGTGATTGTTAGCTCCGAGGAGGCTGGGGTCGGGAGCGGATCGTTCTGGTGGGCGAACATCACCTGAAAGAGCGGCGATCGACCTGAGTCACGATCGGTGTGCATCGCCATGACGAGCCGCTCGAAGGGGATCTCCTGATGAGCGTAGGCGTCGATGGCGGCTCGCCGGGTGCGGCGGAGCAATTCTCGGAAGCCCGGATCGCCGCGGAGGTCGCCGCGCAGGACCAGCGTGTTGGCGAAGAAACCGATGAGGCCCTCCAGTTCTGGCCGGTTCCGGCCGGCGATCGGAGAGCCAACGGCGATGTCCTCGTCGCCCGAATACCGGTGCAGGAGTGTCTGGAAGGCGGCCAGGAGGGTCATGTAGAGGGTCGCGCCCTCCTCGCGACCGAGAGCCCGAACGGCATCGATCGTCGACTGGGCGACGACTGTCCTGCGGACGTCGCCTCTTCCGGAGGGAACGGCAGGACGCGGCCGGTCGGTCGGCAATTCCAGCGGCGTGATCCCGGCAAGCTGCTCTATCCAGTAAGCGAGTTGCTGTTCGAGCACCTCACCCTGGAGCCACGCCCGCTGCCAGGCCGCGAAGTCGGCGTACTGGATCGGTAGTTCCGGGAGGGGCGAGGGCTCGCCGGATCGGAAGGCCTCGTAGAGCGCCGAGATCTCGTGGATCAGGACGCCCAGCGACCATCCGTCGGAGACGATGTGGTGCATCGTCACCTGGACGACGTGCCGCTCCTCACCCAGTCGGATCAATCGCGCACGGACCAGCGGCCCACGCGCCAGGTCGAACGGCCGGGTCGCCTCGTCTCGGATCGCCTCGAAGAGGCGTTCCTCTCGCTGATCGTCGGCAAGCGAGGAGAGGTCGTCAACGGGCATTGGCAGCTCGATGGCTTCGGCAATGACCAGGCGAGGTGCGCCGTCGTCGTCGGTGAGGCTTGAGCGGAGGATCTCGTGGCGTCGGACGGTCTCGCCGAGGGCTCGGCGGAAGGCGTCGACATCGAGCGGACCGTCGAGCCGGACGGCAATCGGGATGTTGTAAGCCGGGCTGCCGGGCTGCCATCGATCGAGGAACCAGAGTCGATGCTGGGCGAACGAGGCGGGGAGCGGCCCGGAGCGATCGACCCGCTCGATCGGGGGAGAGGACAGGCCGTTGCCGGCAACCAGAGCTCGCTCGACCAGCCGGGCGAGGTTCGCCAGTGTCGGCCCCTCGACGAAGTCCTTGAGGGGGACCTCGATCTCGAAGAGGCCGCGAACCCTCGCGAGCATCGTCATGACCATCAGCGAGTGACCGCCGATGTCGAAGAAACTGTCGTGCGCCCCGATCCGGCTGGCACCGAGAAGGTCGGCCCAGGTTTCGGCGAGGGCCTCCTCAATCGGCCCGCGCGGCGGGACGAACCCTGGTCCCTCGGCCTGCCGGGCGTGAGACGGTTCGGGAAGTGCCTTGCGATCGATCTTGCCGTTCGATGTCATCGGCATCGATTTTATCGCTACAAATACCGATGGGATCATATATTCAGGCAGTCTCGACTGGAGCCAGGTCCGCAGATCGGCGGGGACAGGGTCCATCTCGCCGTCGCCCGGGACGCGGAAAGCGGCCAGTCCCATCGCGCCCGAGGCATCCGGACGCGTCACGACGGCAGCCTCTCGGACGGCGGGATGAGCCGCCAACACCGATTCGATCTCACCGAGTTCGATGCGGAAGCCGCGGATCTTGACCTGGTGATCGACCCGGCCGAGGCATTCGAGCGTGCCATCGGGCCGCCATCGGGCGAGGTCGCCCGTCCGGTAGAGCCGCGCGCCGGGGCGGCGGGCGAAGGGATCGGGGATGAACTGCTCGGCGGTGAGCGCCGGACGGCCCCGGTAGCCGCGGGCCAGGCCCACTCCGCCGATATGGAGTTCGCCCGTTACACCGACCGGCGCGGGGCGCATTCGACGGTCAAGCACGTAAAACTGTGTCTCAGCGATGGGCTTTCCGATGGAGATCGGCCCGTCGCCCGGCTCGACCCGCCAGGCGCTCGACCAGATCGTTGTCTCGGTCGGGCCGTAAACGTTCCAGAGCGTACTGCCCTTGTCGAGGAGTCGGTCGGCCAGCGCCCTTGGCATTGCCTCGCCGCCGCAGAGCATGGTCAGGCCAGGCTTGCCACGCCATCCCGAGTCCAGCAGCATGCGCCAGGTGGCCGGCGTCGCCTGTACGAAGCGGATCTCCGGGTGTTTGAACCGCTCGATGAGGCCGGTGGCATCTGCGGCGGTCTCGCGGTCGACCAGTTCCACTCGGGCACCGGATACGAGGGGTAAAAGCAATTCCAGGGCGGCTATGTCGAAGGAGAGCGTCGTCAGGGCGAGCAGAGCATCATCGGGCGCGATGCCGAGGATCGTCCGCATTGAGGCCAGGAGATTCGCCAGGGCTGCGTGGGGGATCTCCACGCCCTTGGGCTTGCCCGTCGAGCCCGACGTATAAATGACATAAGCCAGATTCGCCGGGTCGGGCTGGATGTTGAGATCGGTCTCGTCTCCGGTCTGATCCGCGTCGAGGACCAGGATTTTTGCCTGGGTGAAGGGCCAGCGATCGCGAAGCTTCTCCTCGGTGATCAGGATGGCGGTGCCAGAATCGGCCAGCATGAAGGCGAGTCGGTCATCGGGATAGGAGGGATCGAGCGGAACGTAGGCTCCGCCAGCCTTCATCACGGCAAGGAGAGCGGCGACCATGTCGACCGTTCGTCCGGTGCCGATGCCGACGAGGACCTCGGGGCCGACTCCGAGATCGCGGAGCCGGCGCGCGATCTGGTTGGCCCTGGCGTTGAGCTGGCGATAGGTGAGGGAACGGGAGCCATCGCTGAGAGCCTGAGCGTCCGGGGTCCGGGCCACTTGCTCCTCGATCCGGTGGTGGACCGGGACAGATCTCGATCGATCCGCCTTCTCCTTGAGGAGTCTTGCGACCAGGGCCCGCTTCTGTTCGAGCGTCAGCTCGGCGCGCGGTTCCTTCAACTGACTCATCCGTCGGTCCTCACTCACGATGGCCTGGCTTCTGTCCCGGTGTTCCGTGGTGGTTGACTGCGATGGGGCCGATGCGCCGGCTCAAGGGGAGCGGGATCGAGGATCAGCCGAGGCGCCCCATCAGAAGGTCGAGCACGCCCTCCTCGGGGCGGCTGATTTCGTGTCGCTGTGGCTCCCATTGCGTCTGTCCGCCAGGCTCGAGCCGGCAGAGCCGTTGGCCGGAACAGGTCCGGTCCAGCCGCGCGGGGCTTCCACCTCGAGCAAATTCCGAGCCGGCTATCGCTCGATTGGTGGGTGGGCGCACCGTCGCCGCGTCGGACGTGTTTTCCCGCGACGGTCCCGTCATGGTCATCGGATTCATGGTATCGGCCGATCAGCATGGGGAGAGTTGATCCAGGAGCGCGACGAGGTCCTCGCCGTCATCGTCGGGCATTCGGCCCTCGCCCCATCCGTCGAGGACGAGCCGGCGCTCGTTCTCGGCCAGCATCGGGAGCAGGCCGACCGGCCGGTCCGGCTCGAAGACGATGGCCGCGAGTAGAGTGCGGAAGCCCTCGGCCATCGACTCGATCGTCGGCTCCGCGTAGAGGTCAGCGCTGTACTCCCAGGCGAGGCGGAGCCGGTCGCCATCGCGGACGCTGAGCAGGTTCAGTTCAAACTGTGTGGTCCCTCGGTCGAGGGCGATCGACTGCACCGGTAAGCCGTGCAGGTCGAGCAGGGCGCCGCCGACCCCCAGTGCGAACGGCGCCAGGCCGCGCTCGTCGAGCCGGTGCGATCGCTGGTGGGCGTACATCACCTGGAAGATCGGGGTCCGGCCGGTGACGGAGGGGATTCGGAGCCGCTCGAACATCAGGGCGAACGGGAAGTCCTGGTGCTCCAGCGCCTCGGCGACCGTGCGCCGGGTTCGGGCCAGGAACTCGGCGAACGTCGGATCGCCGCGGAGGTCGGCCCGCATCGGGAGCATGTTGACGAAGTAGCCGAACGAGCCCTCGAGCCCGGGTCGGGTGCGCCCGGAGACTGGCGTTCCGACAATCACCTCATTCTGGCCCGACCACCGCGCGAGGAACGTCTGAAGGGCGGCGAGCAAGGTCGTGTAGAGGCTCGCTCCATTCGCCTCGGCCAGCGCGACGAGAGCGGCGGTCAGGTCTGGGTCATGCTCGTCGTGGAGGGTCCGGGCTCGCTCGCCCCGGACGGCCGGGCGGGGAAAGTCGGTCGGCAGGTCGAGGACCGGGAGCGGCCCTTCGAGCTGCTGGCGCCAGTACGACCAGAGCCGATCGCCGTCCTCGCCATCGAACCGCGCCTCCTGCCACCGGACGAACTCACCGAACGAGATCGGCGAGGGCCAGTCGCTGGCGGGTCCGCCGATCTCCTCCATGTAGGCCCTCGCCAGATCGTCCAGAAAGACCGCCGCCGAGAGGAAATCCGAGATGATGTGGTGGAAGACCAGCAGGACAATCAACTCGGGGCCCGATCGGTTCAGCAGGTGGACCCGGAACAGCGGGCCTCGCTCGATCACGATCGGGAGGTGAACCAACTCGGTCAACCGGGCGGGGATCGCGTCGAGGTCGAGCGCCGAGGCGTCCTCGATCTGGAGCCAATTCGCCTCCATCGCGGCGAGGGCTCCGGTGTCGAGGATGTGAACGGATGGGCCATCGGCGTCGGCCGGGAAGATGCTGCGGAGCGCCTCGTGCCGGTCGATCACCCGCAAGAGGGCGCGACGCAGCGCGTGGATGTCGACCGCGGTCCGGATCAGCCCGGCGCCGGCGATATGGTAGGCCGCGCCCGTTGGGGAGAGTTTCAAGGCGGACCAGAGCATCCGCTGGCCATGCGATAGCTGAGGCTCGGCCTTCGACGGCGCGGCCTCGCCGAGCTTCCCCAACGGCCCGTCGGCTTCCACCGCGAGGTATTGGCCCACTCGTTCGGCGACCTCCCGAATGGAAGACCCCTCGATCAGAATCGAGAGCGGGAGCCTGGCGCCGAGGTAGGCATCAAGATCGAGCTTCAACTCCATCGCAAAGATCGAGTCCATTCCCATCGCCATCAGCGAGCGGTCGAGATCCACCTTGTCGGGCGAAAGTCCGAGCAGTCTGGCGACCTTTTCCTGCAAGTCGTGAAGAAGCGAGGAGTGAGTCGTCGCGGGCTCAACTGGGGCGACCTCGAGCGGAGCGGTCTGTCCAATGGCGGACCGCTGCGGCGACTCCTCGTCGTCGAACCAGTAGCGCTGGTGCTGCCAGGGATAGTTTGGCAGACGGACGAATCGCCCGGCTGTCCCTGCGCGCGACCATTGCAGGTCGAGCCCCCCCGCGTCGAGCGCGGCAACCTCCCACGAGAGCGAGTGGAGCCCCCGATCACCGCCGCGCGGCGACTCGATCACGACGGGAGAGACACCTGACTGAACGCAAGCCGATCGGATCAATGAAGCGAGACCAGGGCGTGACCCGATCGCAAGGATGGCCTCGGGGTCCTCGGCGGCGGCACGTGCGAGTTCGTCGGCAAGGTCTGTCGACGCTGGGCCATTCGCCTGGCCATCAAGGATGGCGGCAGCCCCTTCGAGCGTGGTCCGTCCCGAGGCGACCGCGGCGGCCAGCGTGCCGAGGCCCTCACCAATCCAGGCGACGGGAACGATCCCCCAGGATTGCCAGAGCGCTGCCATCGCAAGCTGAACGGCGAATCGCTGGGCATCGGGGTCCACTGGATCGCGAAGCACGGCCTCGACGCGCTCGATCGTCGCGCGGAAGGCGGGGTCGCCGCGGAACGTGGCGAGAGCCTCGGCCGGGGGAATCGCGATCGGGTCAGGGAAAACGAACAGAGGCCCCCTGGCAAGCCCGAGGCGCCGGCGGCCGGTGATCACCGAGGGATGAGGCTCGCCGCGGAGATACGCCGAGAGCGCTCCGATCGCCTCGTCTCGGCTGGACGCGACGACCACCAGCCGGTGCTCCAGGTGAGTCCTTCGGGCTCCGGCGGTGAAGGCGAGATCGCGGAGGTCGAACGCCTCATCGGCATGGCGAAGGAAGTCGCGGAGTGATCGGGCGAGGTCGGCGAGCGCCTCGGGCGTCCGCGCGGAGATCGGGATCGCGAGATCGGTTTCCTCGGCCGGGTTCGTGTTTGACCGCGGCTCAACGGGACGCGATGGGGCCTCTTCGAGAACGAGGTGGGCGTTGGTCCCACCGAAGCCGAACGCACTGACACCGGCGCGCGCGGGGCCGGTTTTCGAGGGCCAGGGCTGCGTTCGCTCGACGACCTGGAGCGGAAGGGCATCAAGGTCGACATTCGGATTGGGCCGGGTGTAGTGGAGGCTGGCGGGGATCGTCCGGTGGTGGAGTGCCAGCGCGGTCTTGATGAGCCCGGCGAGACCGGCCGCGGCCTCCAGGTGGCCGATGTTCGTCTTGACCGAACCGATGGAGCATCGGCGGCCCGGCTCGCCCCTCTCGCCGACGACCGAACCGACCGCGGCCAGCTCGATCGGATCGCCGAGCGGCGTCCCGGTGCCGTGCGCCTCGATGTAATCGACCAGCCCCGGATCAACGCCGGCATGCCGATAAGCGGCGCGAAGGACGGCCTCCTGCGCCGGCCCGCTGGGGGCGGTCAGGCCGATGGTCCGGCCGTCCTGGTTGACGGCACCACCCCGGATCAGGGCGTAGATTCGGTCGCCGTCGTCCAGGGCCCGAGAGAGCGGCTTGAGGACAACGAGACCGACGCCTTCGCCCCGGACGTAGCCGTTGGCGCCGGCGTCGAAGGCCCGGCATCGGCCATCGGGCGAAAGGAATCCGCCTCTCGCAAAGGCCGCGAAAACCTGGGGCTGGAGCAGCAAGTTCGCCCCGCCGGCCAGGGCGATTTCCGACTCACCCTCCCAGAGGCTCCGGCAGGCGGACAGGGTCGCGACCAGCGAGCTTGAGCAGGCCGTATCAACCGCCAGGCTGGGGCCGCGAAAGTCAAAGAAGTGCGAGATCCGGTTGGCCGCGATACTTGCCGAGCTACCGGTGATCCGGTGGCCGAACGCGGAACCGCCACGGCTCATCTGAATGAACGCGTAATCGCTGGTGGAAATCCCGATGAAGACGCCGACGGGGGCACCGGCGAGCCGGTCGGGAGGCTGGCCGGCATCCTCGAGGGCTTCCCAGGCGACTTCCAGAAGCATTCGTTGCTGCGGGTCGAGGAACATTGCCTCGCGGCGGGTAATCTCAAAGAAAGCCGCGTCGAAAAGGTCGATCCCGTTGAGGAAACCGCTCCGTGATGGGAAATCCAGGCCGTCGAGATCGGCGGGTCTCCATCGGGCGTCGGGGACCTCGCCGATCGCCTCGACGCCGTCGCGGAGCAGGTTCCAGAAGGCGACCGGCCCACGGGCGCCGGGGAACCGGCAGCCGATCCCGACGATCGCGATCGGCTCGCGTCGCTCCGTCCTGGCCGGCGCCTCGACACCGGCGTCCGGAGTTTCACCCGAGAGATGGCCGGCGATCGCGAGGATCGTCGGATAGTCGTAAACAAGGGTCGGCGCGACCTTCCGGCCGAGCCATCCCTCCAGGTCCGACGCCAGCCGGACCGCCTGCATGGAGCCGATCCCGAAGCCCGAGAGCGGGGTGCGAGGGTCGACCTCGTCGGGGCGGATTCCGAGCGACCTGGCGATCCGATCGGCGAGCCACCC
>DAHZZC010000738.1 GCA_027435495.1 Planctomycetales bacterium | reverse complement strand
TCGCCGAGTGGATCGTCGAGAACTGGTGGTCGTTAATGAACGAGTCGCTCCGCGCCGACCGATTCCCCGGCGCGAGGGCCCTCGCGAAGGACGAGGCCTTCCGGCCCTGGGTACGGCGACACAGCCTGCTCGCCGCGCGGGGCGGGTTCGCCCTACCCGACCTCACTCTCTACCGCGACGGCTCTCGCGTCGTCGTCCGGTGCATCCCCGACCCGCCGGAGACCGAGATCCCTTACCCGGTGCGCTTCGCCCGGGATGTCGAGCTCCGCCTCGCTCGCGCCGAGGTCGAGGCGGGGCTCCGGGCCCTCGTCGAGGCGGTGATCGAGCGGGTTCATGAGCTGGCCCCTTCCGAGCCCGGGACTTCGGATCTGATCGCAAACTGGGAGGCCGTCCAGGAGTCCACCCGGACCGAGGCCGGACTCTGCCGGGCGGCAGCTGCGATGGGGCTGGATCCGTACGACGAGGGCGAGCTCAGCGCCGATCTGCTGGATGTTCTCGAAGGATCATTCCGGTCGCTCGCGCCCCCGCTCCGATGGGACCTCGCAGAGTCGACCACCCGGGACGCGGTGAGAGCGGACCTCTCGTGGGTCCTTGAGGCCTCATCGAGATTGGGGGCGCAAGGACCGAGCACGACCCCAGGCCCGCCCGACGAGAGCGGAGCCGTCCCGGCGCATCGGGCCGGATACCGGCTCGCGCGCGAGCTCGTCGATCGCGCGGGACTGCCGCCCGTCGACGACCTGGAGGGATTCGCCCGGGACCGATGCGGATGGTCCGGGAGCGCGGAGGCTCCGCCGCAGAAGGATGGGGTCGCGACCCGCATCAACGCCATGGTCGGGCCGGATGCGTCTGGGAGGCCGAGCCTCATCCCCTCCGCGATCCCCGGGCGATCCGAATCGAGCCGATTCCTCCTCGGGAGGGCCCTTTTCTTTGCCCCATCGTCGGAATACCCGCCGCCCCATCGCCTCCTGACGCGCGCCAGTGCCTGGTCCCAGCGCGCTTCACGGGCCTTCGCCGCGGAGCTGCTCGCGCCCGCGGCCGAACTCGGCCGACGAGTCTCCGCCAGGGTCACTTATGAGGAGATCGGGGAGCTAGCCCGCGAGTTCCACGTCAGCCCGATGGTGATCGAACACCAGCTCGAAAATCATCGGATCGCCCAGGTCATCGACCTCTGACGGCTGAACGTGCGGCGCCGGCTCGCGAGAAGGTCGATCGTCGAAGCGACGGCCATCCGAAGCCGCGAACCCCTCCCTCAGCGATCGTGTCCGACTTCCCCACCGGGGAGACATCAGGGGCCTATTCCTAACCGACGGCTCACGCCGAATCGTCATGTTCGACCTTCTCCATTCGCTCGACCACAACCCGTTCTTCTCGGGCGGGCTCACGCTAATGGTCCTCGGCTCGGCCGCAGCGACCCTGCGCCGGCTGCCGGGGCGGATCCGTGAATTTCTCGAGCGTCGGCTCTCGATCACGGTCGAGATCCCCGACCGCGACCCGGCCTTCGTCTGGGTCCAGAAATGGCTCGCCGAGCATCGGTACTCCCGGCGCGCCCGAGACCTGAGCCTTACCACCACCTGGATCACCCGCGACCCCGACCCGTCGATCGATTCCGACCCGGAATACAATCGACCGTCCGGCCCGGCCTCTGAGGCGAAGTTCCTCCTCTCGCCGGCACCCGGGATGCACCTGATGACCTATCGGGGCCGCCCGATGATCGTCTATCGGACCCGTCGCGAGCTTCAATACGGCGGGTCGTCGGCGTTCCAGGAATGCCTCACCTTGCAGGTCATCGCCGGGAGCCGGGCGCTGGTCGAGGCGATCCTGAGTGAGGCCCACGCCGCCTCGTTCCCGAAGACGCCGGGCGTCAACATCCTCACTGTCCAGGGCGGGTGCTGGTCGTCGGCCTCGTGGCAGCACAAACGGCCGCTCGGCTCGATCGTCCTGGCCGAGGGCGTCCTCGAAGACCTGCTCGACGACCTTCGCGACTTCTACGCCTCTTCGGCCTGGTACGCCGAGCGCGGCATCCCCTACCGACGCGGTTACCTGCTGCATGGCCCGCCCGGCACCGGCAAGACGACCACCGTTCTCGCGGTCGCGGGCGAGCTGAACGTCTCGGTCGCCTCGCTGAGCCTCAGCAGCAAGCTGATGTCGGACGAGAACCTCCGAACCCTCGTCGACGCCCTCCCGGCCGCCACGATTCTGCTGATCGAGGACGTCGATTGCGTCTTCAAGGACCAGCGGACGACCGAGTCGTACACCGGCGTCACGCTGAGCGGGCTCCTCAACGCGCTCGACGGCGTCAGCTCGCGGGAGGGTCGGGTGCTGTTTCTGACGACCAACCACCCCGATCGGCTCGACCCTGCGCTGATCCGGCCGGGCCGGGTCGATCGCCGGATCGAGCTCGGCCACGCGACGCCCGAGCAGGCGCGCCGGCTCTTCCTGTGGTTCTACCGCGGATGCCGCATCGACCCGGCCGACCTGGATCGGCTCGCCGACCACTTCGCCGATCAAATCCCGCCCGATCGCATCGGGATGGCCGCGATCCAGGAACATCTACTCCGACACCGGCGCGACCCCGAGTCCGCCGCTCATGAACCGATCTTCGAGGGCGACGACGTGAACTCGAGCCAGCAGGCCGAGCCGGTCAACGAATGGCTCAGGACGGAGTAAGGTTGAAGTACTGGGTCCCCATCAGCGAGACGGTGTAGCTCGTCCCGAAGTAGCCGTTCATCGGCATGTTGAGGCTCGCGGTGAGCGGCGTCGGCGTCGGGATGCCGTCGGCCCGGATGATGGAAATCGTCAGGAAACCGCCGGTCGCGGAATGGAAGTCGAACAACGCCGAGGACCCGTAATTTGCCGGGAGCACCTGCGTGATGTACGGCCCATAGGGCGCGTTCAGGCGGACGGTAATACTGAGCGCATATCCAGTATCGTTGGCCACCGTGGCGCTATCCCGGCTGACCAACGGTGCGGTCGGACCGGGCTGCGACGGACCGGGCTGCAATGGACTGGGCCGAGGCGGATACGGCAGCGGCGAACCAGACCGCGGAGGGTAGGGCTGCGGAGATGGCAAAACCCGGCCCGGCGGGAGCCCGACGCGAGCGAATCCGTACAGCTCATCCAGGATCACAACCCGGACCGCCGCGACCGATCCTCTCATGTGCGGCCGATACATCCCCAGGTCGGCCCGCCACAGCGGCGCCAGGATCTCGGGACCGCCCGGGATTTGCGCGGCGAGGCGAGTCAACTGGATGTCGGCGCGGCGGACTTGCCCCGTTTGCGCCAGCTCTCCAACGATCTGATGGACCTCGCGGACCACCCCATGAAGCCCGGGGGGCGCCGGGACCATCGGGACGGACGACAGCAGAACCCGCGGCTCGACCGGGTCCACCCCCGGAGCGAGCGTCTTCGATCGTCGCATCGTCGGATTCCTCAAGGTTGCGTCGGGGCTTTCTCGATCATACCACATCGTTCGGGCACCCGTTCCAATACGCGGGTCCGGCGCGTGGTGTCTTCTCGCGCGGGTAGACAGGCCCCTTCGACAGACGATGCTCGTCCTACGGTTTCCGTCCGATCGGCGTTTCCGAGGGCGGCCCGGCGCCTTGCTTGCGACGATCCAGCTCGCTCTCCAGCACGTCCAGCACGGCGAGGTTGTTCTCGCGCTCGCGGTCGTGCAGGGCGTCGAAGGTCCGTTGCGCGAGCAGGTTCGTCCGGCCTCGCAGCCATTGGGCTCGCCATCGATCGAGGAACTGCCGGGCCTCGGGGCTGGTCGCCAGCCATCGGTCAAGCTGCACCGCCGAGAGGGCGCGAGCCTCGGGCGGCGCGTTCTCGTCGAACTCGTAGAAATCGTAAGGGCCGGTGACGCCCAGGTCGGCCATCGGGCGCCGGGCCGGCGGGGTCCGCTCGTAGGCCAGCCAGTTCGCGATCGCAAGCCGGATAATCCGACGGCTGCGCTCCGACTCGCGGTGCCAGACCCGCCAGGCGTTATAGATCGATTGCTGCTGCTCGGGAGTGAAGTACATGCCCGGGAGACCGAGCGGCACCCACCAC
>DAHZZC010000737.1 GCA_027435495.1 Planctomycetales bacterium | reverse complement strand
ACATTCCCGGGGGCGTTGAGTTACCGGCGGGCTCGGCGGCGCTTCCCTGGGATGAGAACTCCGACCGGATCATCGGCGAGTTCGCGAGGATTCAGGGTGCGCGCGTTCCGAACCGGCTGGTCAGTTCGGCCAAGAGCTGGCTCTGTCACCCGGGGATTGATCGCGAGGCTCCCATCCTCCCCTGGGGCAGCCCGCCCGAGATCCGAAAGGTCTCGCCGGTCGAGGCGTCGGCCGCTTATCTGGAACATATTCGAGATGCCTGGGACGCGACCTTCGCCGCGGGGAATGAGCCACACCGGCTCGAGCATCAGGAGATTGTTCTCACGGTCCCGGCCTCGTTCGACGAGGCGGCCCGCGAATTAACGTTGCAGGCAGCGCGACGGGCCCGGTTCGCCCACCTCACACTTCTGGAAGAACCGCAGGCCGCGTTTTACTGCTGGATCGTCTCGCACAAGGACGGCTGGCAGCGGCAGGTCCGCGCCGGTGAGTTGATCCTCGTCTGCGACATCGGCGGCGGAACGACCGACTTCAGCCTGATCACTGTGGTTGAGACCGAAACCGGTCCTGGTTTTCGGAGAGTCGCGGTCGGCGATCACCTGATGCTCGGCGGCGATAACATCGACCTTGCGCTGGCGCATCACGTTGAGAAGAAGCTCGGCGGGACCCGGCTCGACGCCGAACAGTGGAGCGCGCTTCGGTTTGCGTGTCGGACCGCGAAGGAGAAGCTCCTCGGTGAGAACCAGCCGGCCCAGGAACGCTGGCCGGTGACGATCGCGGGGCGAGGTTCCCGGATTATTGGCGGGAGTATCCAGTCGGAGCTGACTCGATCCGAGGTCGAGTCGATCGCCATCGAGGGGTTCTTCCCCAGAACGCCGAGAGGCGAGGAGCCGCAGCGGTCTTCGAAGCTTGGGTTGCAGGAGTTCGGCCTTCCGTTCGTTGCGGATCCGGCCGTACCGAAGCATCTCGGCCTGTTCCTCCGGCGGCACCGCGCTGAGGCGATCGAACCGACAGGCCACCAGCCTGATGACCGTCCTGCGCGGCCCGACGCGATCCTCTTCAACGGCGGGGCGCTGACGCCTGATATCGTTCGCAACCGGATCGTCGAGGTGATTGCCTCCTGGTTCGTCGAGGATGCCGGCCCGCCGTACTCGCCTCGGGTGCTGACGAATCCCTCGCTCGACCTTGCGGTGGCGAGAGGTGCCGCCTATTACGGGGTGGTCCGGCGCGGCGGTGGGATTCGGATTGGAGGAGGGACGGCCCGGTCGTTCTATGTCGGCTTCGAGGGGGCCTCGGCCGAGAAGCCCTGGCTGTGCGCCGTTCCTCGGGACGCGCAGGAGGGCGAGGAGATCGCCATTGCGGGTCATGACTTCGAGCTTTTGATGGGTCAGCCGGTGGCGTTTCCACTGGCGAGTAGCTCGGTTCGCCCCGACGACCGGCCCGGCGACCTGGTCGCCTCCGATTCGGACTCGATCCGGGAGATGCCGCCGTTGCAGGGGCTGATGCGGGTGGGTCGGAAGGCGAAAGCGGAGCGGGTGCCCGTCAGGCTGGCGGCCCGGGTGACCGAGGTCGGCACCGTGGAGCTCTGGTGTCAATCTCGCACCGAAGATCGACGCTGGAAGCTGCAAATTCAGCTTCGAGGAACGGCCGGGCAGACCGAGCGGCCCACGACAGTCGCCGACCAGGAGACCGACCGGGTCGTCCTGGAGCAGTCGATTCTGGACGCGGCGATCGAGGTGATCCGGGCGGCGTTCCAGGCCGGGATCACCACGCCGCCCGATGCGCCGAGTCCGGCCCGGGTGATCAAGCGGCTGGAAGAGGCGATCGACGAGCCGCGCGACCGATGGCCGCCGTCGGCACTTCGGGCCTTCTGGGACCCGCTCCGCGACCTGGCCGATCACCGGCTCAAGAGTGCCCAGCACGAGTCGCGCTGGCTGAACCTGGCCGGATTTGTCCTGCGGCCTGGGCGAGGGTTTCCGATGGACGAGGTTCGGATCAAGGCTCTCTGGCCGATTTTTCACCAGGGAGTTCGACACGTCAAGGACGTCCAGTGCTGGGCCGAGTGGTGGATTCTCTGGCGGCGAGTGGCCGCCGGTCTGGCGCGGGCCCATCATGACGAGATCCACCGCCGGCTCGCCCCGTTCCTGACGCCTCCCAAGGGAACGAGCCCGTCGAAGAAGTCGGGCCGTCCGAAGCCGGAGCCGCACGAGCTGGCCGAGATGTGGCGGTGCGCCGCCAGTCTGGAAAGGCTCACGCCGGAGATCAAGGAGACGCTCGGCTCGGTTCTGATCAAGGATCGGACGCCGATCCCGATCGCGACAGCTCTCTGGTGTCTCGGGCGTTTCGGCGCCCGGGTTCCACTCTACGGACTGGCCAACACGGCCGTCCGCAAGGAGGTGGCGGAGCGCTGGCTTCACGCCCTTCTCGACCGGTCGCCTGCGCCAGGCCGCGAGACAGCCGAGGCGATCTTCGCACTCTCGCAGATCGGACGCGTCGCCAACGACCGGGCTCGCGATATCGACGACGAGCTACGAGACCGGGTTCTGCAACGTCTCACCGAGCTGGGCGCTGAGGAGAAGGTCCTGCGGCCGGTCCGCGAGTATCACGAGCTGGAGACCTCGCAGGAAGGACAGGCCCTCGGCGACGCCCTGCCGATCGGCCTCCGACTCCTCTCCGATGACACCGGATCGGAGTGATCGAGAAGAGAGCAACCACGAAAATCACGAAATTCCACGAAATATCAAGGACTCAAGCAGGCGTCTGGGCCATCGCCCGGCGCAAGGCCAAAAATCCCTGACATTTCGTGTTTTTTCGTGTCTTTCGTGGTTGCTCCTCTTCGTTACCGAATCAACGGCCGACTGAGACCGGGGCCGACAGGACGACCGGTTCGCCCGGCTTTTTCGCCGACGAGAACTTCACCGGGACGTTCCAGACCAGGCTCTTGATGTAACAGACGCTCGACGCGTGCCGGCAGACCAGGGCCATCGTCGAGACCTTCAGGTTGAGTGTCTCGCCGTCGGCGGCCGGGTGGGCGAGCGGGACCTGGATGGTGAACCGGTTGGTCGGCTTGATCTTCTCTCCTGATGGCGAAACCTTCTCGGAGAGGGCGCCGGACTGGTCGGGGGCCTCGACGAGGTAGAGCATCCGGCTGTTGTCTTCCTCGCTGAGCTTCAGGCCCTCGGCCAGTACGAGCGAGACGTCGAGCGTGACCGAATCCCCCGGCGCGGCCAGGGCTTGCGGGGCGTCGAGGACAGTCGCGTTCG
>DAHZZC010000736.1 GCA_027435495.1 Planctomycetales bacterium | reverse complement strand
GAGCCGGCGGGGATCACCGAGTTGAGGTCGACCAGCGAACCGGATCCGCTCCAGAAGAAGGCGTGTGTGTTGGCCTGGGCGGGATTCGGGATGAAGGAGCCGACGACCTGCCCCTGGTCGTTGATCCCGTAGGCATTTCCGCCGGTCGTCGCGATCATCTGCGAGCCGTCCCCGGGCGTCTCGATCGCCGGCCCGGAGATCATCTGACCGGCACCGTTGATCCAGGTCGTCGTGCCAACCACCTGCCCCGAATTGTTCACCGCGTAAGGGGCGATCGTCGAACTGGGGACCGACGCATCGACCGGCGGCAGAGCCGTGGCGTGGCCGCCGCTGACCACAAACCCATCGAAGTGCTGCGTCGTCGGATTCCAGGCCCGGCCGACTGTCTCCAGGCCGTTGTTCGATGGCTGGGAAACCGTGTAATACGGCTGATCCCCGGCCGGCACCGGCCCGCTCGCCGCGTTCCCGAAATTCAGGCCGTCGAGCGTCGGGTAGGTCACTTTCCCCTGCGCATCCACCTGAACGCCCGGTCCATTGACCGACGCCGGGAGCAGCCCCAGGTCCTGCATGGTGTAGAACGGGACGCCCGACGCCGCCGGAGCCACGGTGAGACCGAGAAACATGCCGAGGCCCAGACGGCTCACCAGGACAAATAATCGTCGGTGCATCGAGAGAACCTTCCATGAGAGAAGCCGTATCCAACCCTCTCCGTCACCGGGTCGGACTCACGCAGCACGATGAGGCCCGCCGCATGCTCACTCACATACTTGGTCTCGCCCAGATCGTCAAGATCGAACGAAATCGGATCGCTACCCCTTGACCTCACATAATCTTCAACAAAAACACCTGCGGTCTTCCACGCGAGCCGGCTATCATTACAAAGTTCCGGTCGCCTGCCGATGCCGTCGCGTCCGGTGGGGGCTGGATCGAGCCCGGGGGTGGCATGCGCGTTACGATCGTCACGGAGACGTATTTCCCGCAGGTCAACGGCGTTTCGAGGACGCTGGGAGAACTGGTCCGACATCTGCTCGCCGCTGGCGACGAGGTCCAGTTGATCCACCCCAACTACGGACAGCAGGCGGCGGAAGGTGTGGCGCCGCAGGACCGGCACGCCGTCCGATCGGTGGTGCTGCCCTTCTACAAGGAACTGCATCTGCCGCTCCCGCCGTTCGGCGGGGTGCGACGGGCGATCCAGCGGTTTCGGCCCGACATCCTCCACATCGCCACCGAGGCGACGCTCGGCCTGGCGGCCCTCCGGTTCGCGCTCCGGCGGCGGATCCCCGTCGTCTCGAGCTTCCACACCAATTTCGACCAGTACAGCCGACATTACCGGGTCGGTTGGGCCCGGGGAGTGATCGAGGGCTACCTCCGATGGTTCCACAACCGAACGCGAGAGACCTACGTTCCCTCGCGGGCGACCATCGCCCAGCTTGAACCGATCGGATTCGAGCGGCTGGTCCTCTGGCAGCGAGGCGTTGATGCCTCGATGTTCCACCCGGATCGGCCCGGCCGGTCTGCGGTTCGGAAGGCCCTCGGATGGGGCGAGGATGACCCGGTCATTGCCTACGTCAGCCGGATCGCGCCCGAGAAGAACGTCGACCATCTGGCTGAGGCGCTCGCGAAGGTGATCGCCCGACGACCGGACGCCCGAATCCTGATGGTGGGCGACGGCCCCTCGCGCCTGGCTCTCGAGCGGCGCCTCGGCGCCTCGGCGCGGTTCGTCGGCTACAAGACCGGCGCCGACGTCGCGGATCACTACGCCGCCGCCGACCTCTTCGCCTTCGCCAGCAAGACCGAGACGTTCGGCAACGTCGTCCTCGAAGCGATGGCCTCGGGCCTCCCGGTCGTCGCCCTCCGCGCCGGAGGGGTTGGCGAGACGGTCCGCCCCGGCCAGACCGGGATTCTGATCGATCCCGACCAGCCGCCCGACCGGATGGCCGACGCCCTGGTCGGCCTGATCGAGCATCCCGTCGAGCGCCGGCGGATGGCCGGCGAGGCCCGCCTCTACGCTGAGGGCCAGAGCTGGGAAGCCATCATGGGCGGCCTTCGCGACCGCTACCGAACGATCGTCGATTCTCGATGCGTCGCGCCGGAACCGGCCGTCTCGAACCGACCGTAAACCCCGCGCCGCAGATACAGCCCGCGAGCCATCGTCGAGGGAAGATAATTCGCATCGAGGAAGGCCCGCAGCTTCGGAAACGGCGGATATCCGGTGAAGATCAACTCGGGAGGCCGATCCTTCAGCGTCGACAGAATCTCCTCAACCCTCGGCCCGATCAACGGGTGATCCCGGCCCGCCTGGTCGCGGAGCAGGTTGTCCACGAAGAAGTGACGGGTTGGGCTGTCGAGCCTCGAATAAAAGTTCAGCGGGCTTTGCCATCCCCAGACATAAAGCTTCGGCGAATCCCACCCCGCAACCCGTCGTCCGATCTCGCGACCCATCTCGCGGAGGACAACCCACTGGCGTCCGCCCTTGTATCGGATCGTCAACTCCTCCGGCTCGACGCCCAGGTAGCACCGGGCCTGCAAGACCAGCGTGCCCGCGATGGCGACGACCAGGGCCGCCGTCGACAACCCGATCAGCCCCCGGCGACCGTCTCGCGACGGATCGGCGACCGCCCCGATCGCGTCCCCCAGCGCGATGGCCACCGCGATCGTCGAGGCCGGAACCGGAAGCAGGTAATAATGCGGCCAGTAGAGTCCCGGCAGGACAACTTGCAGCCAGGAAGCGAGAACCCAGCCGGCGACCATCCGCCGCCGGGCCTCGCCGGCCGCCAGGTAGACCACCGAGCCGACCGACGCGAGCCAGAACGGCCAGCTTCCGCCCGCCCACCAGACAAGGTAATCGGTCGAGCCGAACGGCCAGGGCAACTCGCCGCGGGGATTGGCGTTGCCGGTCAGCCAGCGAACCGCTCCTGACGGTGCGTTGGGCTCGGGAAGAGTGTCGGTCGCCAGCGCCCGGGCCTGGAGGACGATGTCCTCATAGGCCGATCGACCCCCACCCCTCGCCATCACGATCGAACCGGCAACCACGACCACGGCGAGAATCCCCGCGCCGAAGGCGATCGCATCGATCAGTCCGCGCCGCGATCGACCGCCCCGGATCAGGAGGGCCCCGAGAACCACCGGAGCCGGAACGACGGCCACCTGCTTCACCATCGCCGCGGCCCCGATCGCGACCCCCGCGGCGACGAGCCATCGCCGATCGGCACGGGTCCAGGCGCCGACCGTCGCCGCCAGGCCGAGGATCGAGAACAGGTTCATGAAATGTTCCATGTTCGACCCGTTACCAAAGAGATACGGATCGGTGCTGACCAGCAGGAAAAGCCCGGGCGAAACGGCCGCGGCGATCCGCCCCGAGAGCCGGAGCGCGACCCACCAGGCCGCCGCCATCGCCGCGAGAACGAACGGGATCGCCAGTACCCGAATCGCCAGCTCGCGATAGCCGCCGAGGGCAACGGCTGCCGAGTAGATCCAGTAGCCGAGCGGAGGCTTGTACTCGGTGAGGTCGCGATACAGGGCGTCGCCGAGCAGTACGCGATGACCCATGTAGGCGTAGGCGGCCTCGTCGCAGTCGAGCGGCTCACTGGCGCGGCCAACCACCGGCCAGAGCGAAAGCCCTGTCGCCTCGCGAATGTCGGGGCCGAAGGTATGCGCCCGATACCAGAGAGCGGCGACCATCCAGAGGACGAGAATCAGACGGTCCCATCGCATCGATTCGGTTCCCTGCCGGTCCGGCTCGCGGCTCATCGGAGCCGGTAGAGCCGGACGGGGAAGAACGGGTCCTGCTTCGACCGGAAGACCTGCCGATCGGCCGAGAGCCCCAGCTCGACCCGAAGCGCATCCAGCCGATCGGCCCACAACTCCGGGTTGATCTCATCAAACGGCGGCGGCTCGAACGACCCCCAGAGCAGGTGCGTCACGCCGTACTGACGGATCACCTCGTGAATCCGCCTCGGGTCGTAGTTGCGCGGCATCAGGACGGTCGACCGGTCGCTGGCGACCCGCAATTCCCACGGGAACCACGTCATGATCCGTGCCCCCGGCGCCACGGCTCCAGGGTTCGCCCGTATCCAGTCGCCGGCCTCTCGAATCGCCGGCCAGTGAAGCTGGAACCGCTTCTGAGTCAGCCAAGACGCATCATACGCCCAGGTCGGGTCCGCCCAGATCATCCCGAGGTAGCCGACCGCCATCCAGGCGACGACCGGACGCTGTATTCTCCACCGGGCGATCCAGTCGATCCAACCGGCCACGGCGGTCGGGATCATCAACACATAGACGGGCACGTAATACCGGCCAAGCTGCGCCACCTGGGTCACGTCGGCGACGCTCTTGAGCGTCGCGACGACGAAGACAGCGAGCATCGCGGCGATCAGCGCATCGGTCCCGCCCCCAGGACGGCCCCGTCTCCGCAGCCTCCCGAAGAACCCGGCCACCACCGGCAGGCCGAGAATCATCGTCGAGTAAACGACGACGATGATCAGCGCCTTGATCTTCACCCGGACGACCTCCGGGGCATTCGCGAGGTTGTAGAACTGCTCAGGACGCGTGTTCCCCTTCTCGTAATGGTGAACGGTCCAGGAGAAGTTGTACTCGAAATAGGAGGTGTAGCTGTGAAACGGCCGACCGTACTCGCGATAGGTCGCTAGCGCCCAGGGAGCGATGGTGATCGCCATCGCGAGGACCCAGGCGACCAGCGAGATCGGCTGTCGTCGGGCGTATCGAATGAGGAAGACCAGCCCCGCGGCGGCGAGGATCGCCAGCGCCGTCGTGCGAGCCAGGATCGCGAGCCCACCGAGCCCGCCGGCCAGGAGCGCCAGGAGGATCGCGGTCGCGCCCTCTCGGCCGACCTGCCAGCACTCCGTGAGCGCCCAGACGGCGAGGATCGCGGTCAGCACGACGAGGCTTTCGCGCAGCACGAACCCGGCATAAATCGCGTGGACCGGCAGCACGGCCATCACCGCCATCGCCCCGAGCGCGACCCTCGGCCCGAATCGTCGGCGGGCAAAGCCGTAGAGCGCCGGCAGGGCAAGAAGGTTGATCGCGAAGCTGCACGCCTTGCTCGCCGCGAACCGCGACTCGACGGGGTCGTCGGGCGAGACCCCGGCGATCCTCATCGCTAGCGCGCGGACGTAGCCGTCGAGCGGCGTCGCCCAGTCGTCGAGGACCCCGCGCCCCTCTCGAATCCTCGGATAATCCTCGAAGAAGCTCTCCACGTAATGCTTGACCGGCCCCTCGCCGCGAAGAATCGAGGTCGCGATCTCGACGTAGTGCGAGCTATCCCCCGGAACAAGCGGCAGGTTGCTCCCAACGATCCAGATGGTCGCACGCAGGAGATAGGCGACGCCGAAGATCGCCAGCCAGGCCCTCGCGTGGCGGCTGATCCAGGGTGCGAGGGCCAGGGCGAGGGTCGCGTACGTCGCGAAAATCGCCAGGTGCCATCGTGTCAGGACGAGCTGCGAGGGGCGACGCAGCCGGGCGATCAGCGGGACCTCGTAGAACTGATGCGCGACCGCGTCGAAGGCGGTCGCGACCCATCCGAAGCGGAGGTCAAGCCATCCGGCGAGGATCGCTCCCGCGCCGACGGCCAGGGCCGCTCCGATCCACATCGCCCGGTGTTTCGAGGGCCCGGCATCGACTCCGTGGCTCACGGCTTCGCCGCCTTCATCATGGCCTCTCGGCGCGCCTGGAACTCACTCCCCGGCTTCCAGGCGGGGAGCGCGGGCTCCTCGGCCACCTGGTATCCCAGCTCGACGAGCAGCTTCAGGTCCTCGGCGGCGCCGGAGAGATCCCAATCAGGCTTTACCTCGTCGGTCGGCTTGTGATAGTCGTTCGCCGTGTAATCGTCCTGCTTTTTCTGACCAAAGTCGGCCGATTTCCCGACGTAGTTCCGCCCGCCCTTCGGATCCATCGCCGGGACGCCGACCTTGGCAAACTCGAAGTGATCGGAGCGGTAATAGTATCCCTTCTCGGGACTCGCGTCGGGCGAGACGGTTCGGCCTCGCCGGCCGGCGATCGCGACGAGGCGGTCGTCGAGGTCGGTCTGGCCCATGCCGATGCTGAGGATCTCGCGGGTCGGACCCCAGAGGTTGATGACGTCGAGGTTGATGTCGGCGACCGTCTTTTCGAGCGGGTAGAGCGGGTGGCTCGCGTAGTATTTCGCGCCCAGCAATCCCTGCTCCTCAGCGGTGACGAAGAGGAAGAGCAACGAGCGTTTGGGAGCCGGCTTGATCCGGGTGAAGGCGTGGGCGATCTCCAGGACAGCGGCGACTCCCGAGGCGTTGTCGGCGGCCCCGTTGAAAATCTGGTCGCCCGATCGCTCGGGGTCTCGGCCGAGGTGGTCCCAGTGCGCCGTGTAGACGACCACTTCGTCCTTCCGGCTGGGATCAGAGCCCTCCACTCGGCCAAGGACGTTCTTCGACTGGACGACCCGGTGGGTGAGGGTCATCTCGAACCGGGCGGTTTCGTCGAGCGGGACCGGCCGGAAATCGCGGCGGGCCGCGGCCTTCATGAGGTCGTCGAGGTTCTGCCCCGAAGCCCGAAGGATCGAGCGGGCTTTCTGCTCCGTGATCCAGGCTTCCACGGCGACGCGCCCGTTGCCCTCCCCGGGCGCCGGAGCTTGCGGAATGTCGAAGTTCTCCCGGCTCCAGCTTCCTCGAACGACCTCGAACGGATAGCCGGCAGGCCCGGTCTGGTGGATCAGGAGGACGGCCGCCGCGCCCTTCTCCGAGGCGATCTCGTACTTGTAGGTCCATCGCCCGTAGTAGGTCATCGCCCGGCCCTTGAAGACCGAGTCGTCGAGCCGGGAAGGATCCTTCGGATCGGGCACCGGTGGGTCGTTCACAAGCATCAAGAGCGTCTTGCCCCGGACATCGAGGCCCTTGTAATCGTCCCAGTCGTACTCGGGCGCGACGACGCCGTGGCCGACGAAGACGAGATCGGAGCCATTCACCTCGACCCGGTTTGCCTCGCGTCGCGAGACGGCGACGAAGTCCTCGGGGAACTTCAGGACGAGCGGGCCGCCCCGGGTCAAGATCGTCCCCTCGACGTGCGTGGCGCGGAAGCCGACGAGCGGGACATTCTGAACGTAGGTCCCATCCGGGTTGCCGGGCTTGAGGCCCATCTTCCGAAGCTGATCGGTGAGGTAGTCGATGGTCTTCTGCTCGCCGGGGGTCCCGGGGCCTCGGCCCTCGAAGTCATCGGAGGAGAGCACCTTGATGTGGTCGAGGATCGCGCCGGGGCGGATACCCTCGATCGCTTTTTCGACCGCCGACGGCTCGCCGCCGGCCCCGATGGTGAGCCCGGCCAGCAGGATCGTCGCCGGGGCGAACCAACTTCGGAGATCGCGTCTCATGGATTCCTCGGAGTCTACCGCCTTG
>DAHZZC010000735.1 GCA_027435495.1 Planctomycetales bacterium | reverse complement strand
AATCTCCACAGCCCGGGCACCAGATCGGCTGGACCGGCTTCGCGGACTGGACCATGTTCTACGCACCTCCCGAGATCGCGTGTACGATCTCTGGGGAACGGAACGAATGGCCGTCGTACTTGAGCACGGGTTTGAGCTTGGCATGGTGCCAAGGCACCGCCTCGCGGAGCAGGTTCGCGAACTGGCCCGTGAAATTGTGCTCCACGACGTAGCAGACGTCAACGGACTTTAGGAACGCATCGGCTTCCGAGACGAGGATCGGATAGAGGGTCCGAGGTTGATAGAAGCGCGTCGCGATGTGCTTCGCGGAAAGGAGTTCTTGGGCTTCCCAGATCGGGCCGGTCGTGCTGCCGAATCCGATGATTCCAATCTTTGCGTCGGGGGGTCCGAAGAACTTTCCCTTCGGCAGGTCGGGCTCGGCCTTGGTCATCTTGCCCATCCTCTTCTGCATCATCGCGACCCGGTTCGGAACGGCGACCGAGACGTGACCCCACTCGTCATGCTCGTTGCCGGTGACCTCGGCCCAAACCCCCGGCGTGCCGGGAAGGGCATAGGGGCTGACGCCGGTTTCGGTGGACTTATAGACCTTGTATTCCGCCATCTTCGCGAGGTCTTCGCCGGTCAGAGTCGGGCCTCGCTCGATCCGGACCTTCGAGATATCGAACGGAGGGCTCGTCACCGTGTTTTGGCACAGGGCCTGGTCCAGAAGTAGGATCACGGGAAGGCGCCACTTTTCCGCAAGGTTCAGCGCCTGAACGGTCATCTCGAAGCCCTCCAAAAGAACCTCAAGGCGCTCGAAATCGGCCGGCAGGCCGCCTCGGGAGTTCCGGAGGTCCCCCAGCACTGGAGCGTTCGGCCGGGCGAAGCGCACGACCAGATCCTATCGATCGGTAACCAAGCCGTCGCCCTAGGATTCGTCGTCGGAGGTGGGCGGTTTTTCTCCGGCTACCCGATCACGCCGGCGACCGAGATCATGGAGTACCTCCAGAGGTACCTTCAGCCATTCCACGGCGTGGTGCGTCAGGCCGAAGACGAGCTCGCGGCCATCAACAACGTCCTCGGGGCCGCCTACGCGGGTGCCCGGGCGATGACGTCTACGAGCGGCCCGGGTCTCTCGCTGATGACCGAAGGAATCGGGCAGGCGGGGGCGGCCGAACTCCCTATCGTCATCGCGGATTGCCAGCGTGTGGGACCGTCGACCGGCGAACCGACCCGACACGAGCAGTCCGATCTGGCCCACCTCGCGCACCTCGGACAT
>DAHZZC010000734.1 GCA_027435495.1 Planctomycetales bacterium | reverse complement strand
GGATATAGTGCCATCGAGCCGAGAAGGGAACCGTTAGAATCAGTGTGCCTCCAGGCTTCAAGCAACGAGCGGCCTCGGTGAGAAAGGCGTGCGGATCCGGAACGTGTTCGAGCGTCTCGGTACAAAGGACGCTATCCACCCCGGTATCTTCGATTGGCCAGCGATCGCCTTCGTAGTAGATTGTGTCGGGCACCGAGTAGCCGAGATGAGCGGCGGCCCTGGAGTGATCGATGCCTTGATAGGTTGCCTTCGCTCCAAGGAGCGGCCGGTAAGGCTGGGCCCCGCAGCCGACGTCCAGGACGAGCCCTCGGACATGCGGGAGCAGGACGGCAAGATCGTTCCAGATCGAGGCGGCCTGGAGGTCGAGCAACCGGCGGCTGGCGGCGGCGAGCCGGTCCCAGAGCGAGACGACCGGGCGAAACAGGGGCGGGCGCCAGGATTCCTCGGCGGCTTCAAGCTGATTTATTCGCAAGCGAGGGAGATCCGCACTAACCGCGACATCCACATGGTTGACTGATGGTTCACTCATTCAAATCTCTCTTTTGCCGAGAGCGATCATCCGTCGCAGTGCGCAGCTCACCGTCTCGGATGATTGTTCTCCGGATAAAATGGGGGCGTCGCTTGACCTCCTCGAATACCTTGGCCAGATACTCGCCGAGGACCCCGATCCCGAAGAAGTTGAGCGAGCCGAAGAACAGGATCACGAGCAACGTGGTCGCGACGCCCGGGGGCGTGTAAGAGGGGAAGAGCAGCCGGAATGCAATTTCGAGGACTCCAGCGGAGATACTCAGGATCAGCAGCAAGAGCCCGGCGGCGCTCATCATGTTCAGCGGCGTGTTGCTGAAGCTGAGGATTCCCTTCTTGGCCCAGCCGATGTTCTTGAGCAGGCTATTGGTCGTCACGCCGAACATCCGCTCGGGTCGGACGTAATCGACGCCGGTCTGCTTGAACCCGGCGAACGCCCGGACGCCCCGGAGGAAGAGGTCGCGCTCGGGGAACTGGAGCAGCGATCGCACCACCCGCCGGTCCATCAGCGAGAAATCGCCGGCGTCGTGTGGGATCGGAACGTACGAGAAGTAGTCGAAGACCCGGTAGAATGCCTTGTAGGCGAACTGCATGAAGAGTGTTGCCTCGCGCTTCACCCGGCGGCCATAGACGACGTCGTAGCCCCCGCGCCAGAGTTTCACGAATTCCTCGATCAACTCGGGCGGATCCTGGAGGTCGCCATCGAGCAGGACGCAGGCGTTCTTCGAGGCGATCTCCATCCCGCTCCGGAACGCCGACTGCGAGCCGAAGTTCCGGGAGTGGCTGATCCCCAGCACCCGGCGGTCATTGCTCGAGATCGAGCGGATGACCTCCTCGGTATTGTCGGGGCTGCAATCGTTCACGAAGATGATCTCGAAGTCAATATTCAGCTTTGTGAAGGTCGACTTGAGCCGCTCGTACATGATCGGGATCGCCAGGTTGTCCTTGTAGCAGGCGATGATGGCGCTGACGCTGTAGACCGTGTCGAGGCCGAACTTCTTCGACGACTGGTGGTATTTCGCCTTGTCGGGGATCTCTCGATACCAGTCGATCATCTTGCGGAGGCCGTCGCGGAAGCCAGTTCGCGCCTCCCAGCCGAGGTGCTCCCGCGCCTTCTCCGGATTGGCGAACCAGTCCTGAACGTCCCAGGAACGTTCGGGCATCGTGAACGAGGGCTCGGCGCTGATTTCAAAGAGTTCGCGCGCCTGGGTCGCGACCTCGCCGATGGTCGTCTTGTGGCCCGTCCCGATGTTGAACGACTCGCCGTAGTCGGCCTCGGTCAGGTTGAGCGCTGTGTCGACGAACGACTCGGTGACGTCGTCCACGTAGACGAAGTCGCGTGAGACGGCCGGATTGACGAGTGTCGGGTAGTTTCCATCCAGGCCGTGCCGGATCACGTTCGGGATCAGCCGGGCCGAGTCTTCCAGGGGCCCGAAGACCGAGTAGAGACGCAGATTGGCGCAGGGGAACTTTTTTCGCTTGCCGAAGTAATAGATGAGGTTGGCCGCGGCGACCTTCGAGACCGCGTAGTCGCTATTCGGTTCGGTGAAGTCGCGTTCGCCCGGCCCGGCGGCATTCTCGCCGTATTCCGACGAGCTTCCGGCGTGGACGAAGCAGGCGATCGACCGCGACTCCAGCCGCGACATCAGCCGGGTGAGGAAATTGAAGTTGGTTCGGTAGATGAGCTGGTTGTCGGTCTCGAACGAGTAGGCCCCGTAAGCGACGCAGTCGAAGATGGTACGTGGCCGGACATCGTCGAGCAGGGCGTCGAGGTTGCTGTCGATGAGCAGGTCGATCATCCGGACGCGGTCGTCGGGCAGGTCTTCCAGCCGCCAGGCGGGCTTGCGAGTGGTTGTCCCATAGACGTCCTGGCGGACGGCGAAGACCGAGCGCATCAGGTTGGCGCCGACGAATCCACTGGCGCCGAGGACGAGGATCGGCCCCTGGAGGCGGCGGATCTTCTCGGCGAGCGACTCCTTCTGGATGAGGGCTGCTTCGGGCATCTCAGGTGGTCTCGTCGAGGAGGAACCGGGTGATGGATTCGGGGTCGAGGCCACACTCACGCCTGTGGAATTTTTGAGAGCCGTATCGACCGGATACGTAGCCCTGGGCCGAGCGGGTGACGAACCGATCGAGCGTGTGACCGCCAGCCAGGAGCGCGGCGGCGATCATCTGCCCGACCCCGCCCTGGGCGACGTGTTCCTCGACGACGAGGAGCCGTCGCGAGTGGGCGAGATCGGCCAGGAAGGCTTCGGGGAGCGGGGCCGGAGGCAGTTCGCTCAGGAGCCAGAGGCTGGGCCTCTTCGCCGTTTCCAGCGTCCGGACGGCCTGCCAGATTCCACCGATCATCGGTCCGGCCACCAGAACGACCCATCCCTCGCCCTCCACCAGTCTCCTCCACGGTGCATAGGGGGGGAGTGTGACATCCGGCGGCTGTTCCGAGAGGCCCAATCTCAGGTAAGCCGGGTGCGGCGTATCGAGGAGGCGACCGATATGGAGGACCAGGTCGTCGTCAAAGGCCGGCAAGTAGGCGCGCAAATTCGGCAGGCAGAGCAGCGCTCCGTAGTCCTCGAGCGCGTGGTGCGTGGCCCCCATCACGCCGTATCCGTAGCCGCCTCCATTGCCGACCAGGACGACGGGGAGGCCGTGCAGACAGACGTCGTTGCGGATCTGTTCGAAGGGCCGGGCATAGACGAACGGCGCAATGCTGTAGACCCACGGGCGGAGACCGGCCCGCGCCAGCCCGGCGCCCACGGAGACCATGTTCTGCTCGGCCACACCGGCGTTGATGAACCGCTCTCCCAGAGCGTCGCGCAGAGGCTCCAGGGCCATGAAGCCGAGATCACCGGTGAGGAACACGAACTTTGGACGGCTCGCGGCGTCTACGAGCGACTGGCAGAAGACCTTTCGCATGTTTCCTCGGTCTCTCGGACGGCCT
>DAHZZC010000733.1 GCA_027435495.1 Planctomycetales bacterium | reverse complement strand
GTCCTTCTTCGACTCGGTTTTCTCAGCCTCGACCTTCGGCGTCTCGACCGGAGTACGGCGGTGGCCGGCGGCGAGATCGTGGTCGCGTCGGGCGCGGAACCAGTCCACATATTCACGGGGCGTGAGCTTGACCTCGCAGTCCTTGTCGGGCTTCACTCCCCATTGATCGGTCGGCTTGGCGTTGCGGAACCGGTGGATATTCTCGCCGGAGGGGCGGTAGTAGCTTGCAACGGTCAACTTGAGGACGCTGTTGCCGCTATCCAGCTCGAACAGGTTCTGGACCGACCCCTTGCCGTAAGACCGCATGCCGACGATCGTGGCCCGATGGTGATCCTGGAGCGCCGCGGAGACAATCTCGGAGGCCGAGGCCGAATTCTGATTGACGAGGACGACCATCGGGACATCCTCGTACGGGCTATCCTTCTGGGCCCGGAAGGTCCTTGGCTGGGTGTTCCGGCCGCGGGTGCTCACGATCTCACCATCGGCGAGGAACAGGTCGGCGACCTCAACCGCCGCACTGAGGAGCCCGCCGGGGTCGTTGCGGAGGTCGAGGATCAGCCCGCGCATTCCCTGCTCCTGAAGCTGGTCGAGAACCTTTCGGAGATCCTCGGCGCTGCTCGCGATGAAACTGGAGATCCGGACGTAGCCGATCTTCCGGTCCTTGTCGATCAGAAAGTCCCACGAGTCGTCCGGCTTCCGATGGTCGCCGAGGATGCTGGGGACCTTGATAATCGCCCGGGTGATGGTGATGGTCTCGGGCTCCTCGGAGCCCTCGTGCAGGACGCTGAGCTTGACGTCGGTTCCTGGGCGGCCGGTGAGGACCTCGACGGCCTTATCCGGGCTCATACCCTCAGCGCTCTGGCCGTCGATCTCGAGGATCTGGTCGCCGGCGAGCATGCCCGCGTCGTAGGCGGGCGTGCCGACCATCGGCGCGACGACGCGGAGGCGGAGGGTCTCGGGATCGACGTCCACCTGGATGCCGATCCCGCCGAATTCGCCCTCGATCTGGCGGCGGAAGCCCGGAGCGTCGTTCACGCTGAAGTAGGTGGAATGCGGGTCGAGTTGCTGGAGCATTCCCTCGAGCGCCGATTCGAGCAGTTCGCGACGCGAGACGGGCCGGACATAGTTCGCCTCGACCTTCTCCACGGCGTCGACAAAAAGGCCGTAGAGCTCGAGCATCTCGTCCTTGGGCTTGGCGGCCCGGGTGGCCTGCCAGCCGAGAAGGCCGAGGGCCGCGATCATCGCCAGTGCCAGGGGAATCCGTCGCGACATCGGCGCGTCTCCTCCACATCCGCCAGGGACTGAGTGGTCCGGCGGGCCCGCGAATCGCGGCCCGGCCTGGCTCGGACCTTCTGAATTCGAGTCTAGTCGATCCCCCTCAGACCTGACAAGAGGCTCGGTCCAAGGGGGAGTCGGATGCGCTGTGGAAACTCCTACAAAATAAGGACGCCGCGAGGGGGTTCCGAGAGCCTTCCCCCAGGAATCGTCGATTTCCTCGGGACTTTGCTCGACAAAGCCCTCCGTCACACGATTTTTCGACCACGCCGC
>DAHZZC010000732.1 GCA_027435495.1 Planctomycetales bacterium | reverse complement strand
GCTGACCTCTTCGGCATCCAGGAGACGCTCCACGAACTCTCGGCAGTGATCGGCGGTCGGATCGCTGAAGAGGTAGCGGCTCTGCAAGCGGATTCGGCCTTCGGCGGGAAAGGAGACGGCGATATCCATCGGTGATCGATCCTGTTGCTTCAACCGGAATAAAGCATCCATCCGCGTCGAACCGATGGGGCCACACATTCGCCCCGCGACGAGGTCCGTTCCTCGACTCTGGCAAGGACGAGCCAGGAGGCGTTCCGGCGGCTCACCTCATGCAAGCGGAGACCACCTAGCGAATAGCGTGCCGATCCGGCCTCCGCCTTCGCTGTGGTGTCCTCCGTGGATCTCATACGGGGGAGCCGCTCGGGTGACACCCGGCCGGCATGGAGAGGGAGAGAATCTCTCGATCAGGGTCAAACCTGATGGAGATGTTTCGTACCTCCGATTATACCCCCCCTACCCCACATCGCGGCGGCTCCGGGCGGCGAAAGTGTGGCGATTGCGTCCGGTTTGCGGAAAATTCCGCGCGACCGGTACGAGATGTTACACTCCAGCCCCGCTCGTTGAGCCAGGACGCCCGCGCAATCGCCAGACACGGACGATCACGACCGCCCCGCCGAGGAAGCCGAGGCCGTAGCTTGCCAGGTGCGCGGCACCGTCGGCGAGAAACCGCGCGTGCCGATCGGGCGGGACACGCTCGGCCAGCCAGTCCGCCAGTCGGATCAGGTCGTTGACGGCCAGAAGGTATCCGACGACGCCCGAGATCGCAGCGCCGACGGCCATCACCAGCAGGAGCCCGGCGATCGGACGGACCAGCGACCGGGCGTCTCGCTTCGGCCGGCGTCCCGCCCGCGCCGCGATCGCGAGCGGAATCCCCAGGATCAGCCCCGCCCACCACGTCGCGATGATCCCCCAACCCAGGCCGAGGAGCGTCGGCGACTCGGTCGGGAAGATCGGCGGGTGGCCGATCGTGAAATACTCGACGCAGATCCGGGCCGTGATCTGGTCGTGGAGAATGCCGTAGACGACCGCCGACACGATGCAGAGTCCGACAATCGAAAGCGATTTCATGTGGCATCCTCTCATCATTCACACGGCGCATGATGCAAATTGGAGTCAAATTCGGATT
This sequence comes from Planctomycetales bacterium, assembly GCA_027435495.1. Taxonomy (GTDB): domain Bacteria; phylum Planctomycetota; class Planctomycetia; order Isosphaerales; family Isosphaeraceae; genus JAKAUH01. The sequence goes on along the minus strand of DAHZZC010000732.1, from coordinate 8,063 downwards.
TCCGGTCGTTTTCAACAGGACATGGGTTGACGCGATCGGCCGTAGCGGATATTCATGCTCCCGCAGATGACCCATAGCCAGACACGGACGTCGATGAGAGCGGGTCGTCAGGAGGGGCCGTGATACGGATTTTGACGGCACCACGAAGGCGACCTAGGTTATCTTATAAAGAGGGATCATCTCTTCGATCCCATTCCGGATCGGGGCCGTTCCCGCTTTCGTACCCCTCGGCGTGACCGTTGGGGCCCGAGCCGACGAGAAGGGCGTCCGGAATTCCGCCGCGGGCCAGAGGCCCGCTCGTCGGGTCGTCGACGTGGACCTCATCCGTACCTCGATCGTGCACACACCGACCAGGATTCGGCGAGCCCTCTCCGGGCGCCGGCCGCGGATCGTCCGCGTCGCCGGGCCCGTCCCGCATCGGCTTCGCCTGCGTGAAGGACTGCCATCATGGATCGACCCGCGATCTTTGCCCTCCTTGATCCCTCCGCGTCCCGCCGACGAGCCCGACGAGCCCTCGTTCCCACGCCCTCGGCGCTCGAGGATCGACGCCTGTTGACCGCCTCGGCCGCGATGAGCCAGCCCGCCCTGTTTCCGGACCTCGAAGCGAATCCCAACCTGGCGACCCAGGGGCTGCTCTACTTCAGCCCCGCGATGGGGACGCTCACCGAGGTCGACATCGTGACCTCCGGCTCGTTCACCTCGCAGTTCTCGGGCGCGAACCAGAATTCGTCGGCCACCGGCTCGACCTCGGCGAATCTCGCGATCAGTCTTCCGACTGGCCCGATCTCGGTAACGATCCCAACGGTTCAGCAGAATCTTAACGGCCCGGCGGTGACCAGCAACTCGGCGCCGCAGACGACCGTTCTGACCACTCCTGCCGAGCTTGCCGCGTTTACTGGCCACTTCCGCCTCCCGGTCGCCATCAGCGGACACGCCGAGGGGACGACCTCGACCGGCCAGGCCATCGGTTCATTCCAGACGGACACGTCGGCGACCATCAGTGTCATCTACCATTATATCCCGAACCTGACTGTTACGAGCCCAGGCTCCTCGGCGAGCGGACCCATAACGCCCGCCTCGGGTGCCTCCGGCAACATCGGTACGACCGGGTCCGCGACATCGACCACGTCGCCGCAGTCTCCGCCGACCGAGAGCCAGACTCCGGCGCCCGCGCCCCTGCCCTTCTCGACCATGCCGACGTCGACCGGCGCCCGCCATCACCGGGGCTTCGCCCGGTCTGTCCGAGATCCCCGGGCCCTGCACCGGGCGATTCATGTCCTCGCCCGGGATCACGTTCGATCGGCCCACCACCCGACCCAGGCGATCGTGGGGGGGCATCGGCACCGGATCGGATGATCGAGGGCGGATCGAAGGTTACGGCTCAACCTCCGATGGCGGCGAGGTAGGCGACGATCCGGCCGACGTCGTCGAGGAAGCGCTCGCGGAGGTCGAAGGTGACCGCGTCGGCCGCCAGCCGGAGGAACAGCCATTCGACGCCGGTGGTGACCGCGCCATGGACGACCGGGATGGGGTGGCCCTTGCGCTCGTTGATGATGCGGACGGCGATCATCTCGGCGACGCACTGGCCGAGGTTGCCAGGGATGTCCTCGTTTTTGGCCTCGACCACCGCGAGCATCGGCGAGCCGAGGAGGAACGGACCGGAACGGCGCCCGAGCAGGTAATCGCACCGGCCGTAGAGGCCGCGCTCGCGGTCGACGTCCAGCGAGACGCCCGAATAGACGCCCAGGTCGCGGCCGGCGAGGTACATGGCCTCCATGAGGATCGGGGCGATGATGAGCTCCGACCGGGCCTTCTCGGTATTTACCTCCAGGGCCTGGGGTGTCCATCGATCGAGCACGGCCCGGAGCACGGGCGGGATCTCGACCGGTTCGGTTCCGGCGAACAGATCGGCGCGCGGCGGGAGGGTCAGCTCGAACCGACTGCTCACCATCTCCAGGCTGAAATCCGCGAATGCCATCTCGAGATCCCTCGGAACGGTTGGGCTCCCCGGATCAATGTAACGGAACGGCCGCCCCGGGGCCAATGGGGGCCGAGGGCCCGATTCCGACCCCACCCTGCGCTTGCGGGAACGGCCTCGGGCTCCTACGATGGAAAATTCGCCCGCGGGCGTCGGGACGTTATGGAGCCAGGGGAACGTCCGGCGGCCCGGTTTCCTCGATCCGGCCAGGAGCCCATGCAGTACAATCCCGCCAATCCGCTGATCGTGCAGGGGGATCGCACGATCTTGCTGGAAGTCGACAACCCGCTGCACGCCGAGGCCCGCGACGCCATCGCCCCGTTCGCCGAGCTGGAGAAGAGCCCGGAGCACATCCACACCTACCGCCTCACTCCGCTCTCGCTCTGGAACGCCGCCGCAGCCGGCATGACCGCCGACGCGATGGTCCAGGCGCTGGAGTCCTTTTCGAAGTTCCCGCTTCCCGGCAACCTCCCGCCCGACCTCCGCGAGCTGGTGAGTCGGTACGGACGCGTCCGCCTCCAGCGGGTCGACGGCCAGCTCCGGCTCGTCACCACCGACCGGCCCCTGCTCGAAGAGCTCGCCCGCCAGCGCGGCGTTCGCGACTATCTCGGCGAACGTGTCGACGAGACCAGCTTCGCCGTGGACGATATCCATCGGGGCATTTTGAAGCAGGGGCTGATCGCCGTTGGCTACCCGGCCGAGGACCTCGCCGGCTATACCACGGGCGCCGCTCTGCCGATGGCCCTCCGAAAGGTGATGGGCACCGGGGCTCCATTCAAGGTCCGCGACTATCAGGAAGGCGCCGTCGCGGCGTTCTACGCCGGTGGCGACGCCCGGGGCGGTTCGGGCGTGGTTGTCCTTCCCTGTGGCGCCGGCAAGACGGTCGTCGGCATCGCCGCGATGGCGGCGCTCCAGACCGAGACCCTCGTTTTGACCACGAGCACCACGGCCGTCGAGCAGTGGCGGCGCGAGATCCTCGACAAGACCGACCTCGACCCGGCCCTGGTCGGCACCTACACCGGCGACTCCAAGAACCTCGCCCCGGTCACGCTGGCGACCTACCAGATCGTCACCTACCGGCCGAAGAAAGACGGCGACTTCCCCCACTTCCACCTCTTCGACGGCCGCGACTGGGGCCTGATCGTTTATGATGAGGTCCACCTGCTGCCGGCCCCGGTGTTCCGGATCACGGCCGACATCCAGGCGCGTCGCCGCCTCGGCCTGACCGCCACGCTCGTCCGCGAGGACCACCGCGAGGAGGACGTCTTCAGCCTGATCGGTCCGAAGAAGTATGATGTGCCCTGGCGCGTTCTCGAATCGAAGGGGTGGATCGCCGAGGCGCAGTGTCACGAGGTTCGGCTGGGCCTCTCGGGCGCCCTCCGGATGGAATACGCCCTGGCCGAGTGGCGCGAGAAGTTCCGGATCGCCAGCGAGAACCCGCTCAAGGACGACCTCGTCGAGGTCCTGCTCAAGCGGTTCGACCACCCCGAGGACCGCGTCCTGGTCATCGGTCAGTATCTCAAGCAGCTTCGCCGGATCGCCGAACGATTCGATGTCCCGCTGATCACCGGCTCGACACCAAACTCCGAGCGCGAGATCCTCTACGAGGACTTTCGCCGCGGCCGGATCCGCCGGTTAGTGCTGTCCAAGGTCGGCAACTTCGCGATCGATCTCCCCGACGCGAATATCATGATCCAGGTCTCGGGAACGTTCGGTAGCCGGCAGGAGGAGGCGCAGAGACTCGGCCGGATCCTCCGCCCCAAGGAAGGCGAGCGTCCGACGAGCTTCTACTCCCTGGTCACCCGCGACACCCGCGAGATGGACTTCGCCCACCACCGCCAGCTCTTCCTGACCGAGCAGGGCTACAGCTACGAAATCCTCGACGAGGCCGATGTGGCCGACCACGGCCTGGCCCGCCCCGGCTCCTCCTGCAACGACTAACCCCCCGGACCCGCGATGACCCGACCCGCCGAGCCCGAGAAGAAGCGCATCCGGGTCCGCGTCCACAAGAACGTGGCGCTGATCCGGACTGCCGAGCCGCTGATGGCCGAGGAACTGCTCGCGAGAAAGTCGCTGGCGCGCTGGGTCGTCGGCCGGCTCTCCGAAACGGTCCTCCTGGTCCGACCGGGCGAGCCCGAGGCCGTCGTCGAGGAACTCCGGCGGATCGGCCAGACGCCGAGGATTGTCCGATGAGTCGGCGCTGAATTTGGCTGGAAATCTCCCCGCGGGCCGGTACGCGAGCGACCTCCGTGCCCCCGCCATCGATCCGAGCACACAAGCGAGGGCCCCGCGACCGATGGCCACCGGAATGACGCCGAGCCCGCGCCCGAGCGACCCGCGCCAGGCGTTCCGGTTGGCCCTGGCGCGATACCGCGGACCCCGGCTCGCGGCGATCCGCGAGGCGATGGGCCTCCCTCCCGCCGAGGACCGATTGCGTCCCGCCGCCGCGGCCGAAGAACTGGCCGAGCGGCTCGACCAGCCCGCAACTTCCCGTGCGCTGGCGGCCGGGCTGCCCCACGGGGCCCGCCTGGCGATGAGCCTGATGGCCGTCGCCGAGTCCACCACAATGCCGGTCGCCGGGCTCGCCCGCGAACTCGAATTGCTGGGTGTGCCCCTCGCCGACGCGATCCTCCCCATGCTGGCGATCGGCCTGCTCGCGATCGAGCCCGACCCCGAAATCGGCCCGGTCGACGACCTGGCCTCGGCCATCTCCGCGCCGAGGGCGCGGGTTGCGGCGCATCCGACAGGGCTCCGGGTCACGCGCCCGGTCCGGCCCGAGGGCGGACCGCCGGCCGTTTCGGGAGAGGTGACGGTTGTCCGTGAGGCCGACGGCCTGGAGCCGATCGTTCGCCTGGGTGCCCTCTGGCAGCGCGCCGGTGCCGAGCCGATCCGGCAGACGCAGCAAGGGACCCTCTACAAACGTGACCGCGAACGCGTGATGGAAGATCCCGCGCTGGCCGGGCCGATCGCCGACGCCCTCACCCCCCTGCCCAACCCGGCCGGGCTCTGGCTGGCCCTGGCATACCGGGTCGGGCTGGTCGAGCCGGATGCCTCCGGCCAGAAGTTGATGGCCACCTCGCCCGAGTTCTGGTCGGAGAATGCCCTGCACCTCCCGCAGATGATCGCCACGGGCTGGCTCGGGCTCCGCGACTGGCAGGAGTCCGCCGTCGAGTCGGTCGCCGAGGGCGACGAGCCGGCCTCGCCTTACCTCCGCCCGTCCGTCTTTCTCTGGCTGGCGACGCGAGAGGAGTCGGAGTGGACGGCGCTCGACGACCTGGCCGCCTTCCTCGATTCGATCGCCCCAGGCTGGGACCGCCCCACGCTCGCCCCCGAATTCGTGCCAGCGCCCACGGCCACGCCCGCTCCCGCGCGACGCAAGGGACGACCGAGTCCAGGCCCCTCACGGGGCGTGGCGCTGCTGGAGACGATGCTGCTGGGCGCTGCCTATCCGCTCGGCCTGGTCCGCGCGGCCGAGGAGCGCGGTTCGGGGCGCCGGGTCGTCCAGCTTACGCCGCTCGGGCGATACGTTCTCGCCGCCGGGCCGACTCCGCCCCCACGGCCGACGTTCGACCAGTTCCTCTTCGTCCAGCCAAACTTCGAGGTCATCGCCTATCGACAGGGGCTCACGCCGCAGGTCGTCGGGCGATTGAGCCGGTTCGCCTGGTGGTCCCAGATCGGCGCCGCCATCGAACTGCGGCTGACCCGCGAATCCATCCTCCTTGGACTCGACGGCGGCCTGACCCCGAAGGCGATGCTCGAGGTCCTCCGCCGCCACAGCCAGCGCCCACTGCCACCAGGCGTGGTCGACGCGGTCCGAAACTGGGCAACCCATCGCGAGCGAGTCACGTATTACGCCGGCGCGACCCTCCTGGAATTCGAATCGCCCGAGGACCGCGCCCGAGCACTGGCTGCCTGGCCTCCCATCGACGACGAATCCCCCCCCGGATCCGCGCCGATCGAGGTGGCCGACCGATTCCTGCTGGTCGAGGACGAGTCGACGATCCCCTCGGGTCTGTTCACCCAGCGCCGGGCGCGTGACTATCGCGATGAGTCGGAGCCCTGCATCTTGGTCGAGCCGGACGGCGTGACGATGCGGCTGGACCGCTCGCGGTCGGACCTGCTTGTTGACGCGGAGATTGCCCGGTTTACCGACGAGCGGCCGGCACCCCCGGCCTTACCCGACGACAACGTTCCGCCGCCAAGGCTGTTCGCGGTGACGCTCGGTTCGCTTCGTCGCGGGGTGGAGCGGGGTCTTACGGCCGACACCCTGGCCGACTGGTACGCCCGACGAGCCGCGAGCGAGGTCCCGGCCGCCGTCCGGCTGCTCCTCGCCTCGGCGACCGGTGCGCCGATCGCGCCCCCGGTCCCAACGCGGAGGGTGGTTCTGACGCTCCCCGAGCCCTGGATGCTCGACGGATTCTTGCAGCACCCGACAACGTCCCGATGGCTGGGCGACCGCCTCGGGCCGACAGCGGTCGACCTCCCCGAGGAGAACCTCGAACCGTTTCGAAAGGCCCTCCGCGAACTGGGGATCGCTGTCAACGACGGATTCGGAGGAACCACGAAAACCACGAAGGACACGAAAGCAGACGGATCCTAGGAATCGGGTCCTGTTGCTCGACTTGCTTCCTGGAGCGTTTCTGGAAGCAGCGATGCCAGGATCTGACCGGGCCGGCGTGAGCTTTCCGGGCCTCTCGCGGCGCCCTTCATCCTCCCGATTGTCCGTCTTCTTTCGTGTCCTTCGTGGTTTTCGTGGTTCCTCCGGATCGGAACTTCGATCCCGGGGTTACTGGCCCGCGTCATGGATGGGCCGCCAGCTTCTGCGAGCTGGTTCCGTGGTCGCAGAGGTTTCAACGCGGGGCTGGGCCTTCGTTTCGGCTTCCGGCTGGGGTTCGGCGGTGGTGGGGTTCGGGTGCCAGGCGACGCGGCGGGCCGATCGCGAGGGCGCCGGGGCAGCCGCGCCGTCGGTGCCGACCGGTTCCTCGATCCCCAGCCTTCGGTAATGCGGGAGCAGGATGTCGCCTGTTTCCGCCTCGGCCGTGCGACGGCTTCGGCTTCGGCTCGGCGCGGCGGGCGGCGCGGGATTCGACTCATCCTCGATGTCCGGCGACTGTGTTCGCGCCACCCGCGTCGGCGCGGGTACGGGCGACGGGCGTCCGCGGTCGGCCAGGAGAGTCCCCGTGCCGGCCGCGACGGGAGCATAGAGCGCCGAGAGGTTATTCCGGTCGAGGATCGAATAGATCGATCGCGGGGTGGCATACAGCCCGTGATCGCCCTGCGGCTCGGCGAAGTTGCAGACGCCCGCGATGTAGCCGTTCGTGGTGAAGAGTCCGCCGCCCGATCGACCCTGCTTCGGGGCATGCTCGCACTCGATCGCCTCGTACGAGGGCTGGCCCTGGAGGAAGCCCTTCAACTGCGGGTTCATGACCCGGGTGTACCAGGCGGTCGCGTCGTCTCCCTCCGAGCAGCCGACGGTGAGCATCTTCATCGGGAGCGGCTTGCTCTGCGGCTGCCAGTAGGTCGGCACCACCCGGCTTGACGGCAGTTTTCGACCCGGCCGAAACACGATCAGGCCGACGTCGAGGTTGAAGTCGTAATCGAGCGCCTTGCCCGGGAACGCGGCGACGCACCGCGCCTTCGGCGGCCCCGACGGCTGCGCGTGCAGCTTGCCGTCGAACAGCTCGATCGTGATCGGAAGTGGGAACTGCCCGGGCGCTGCCTGTCGTGACCGACCTTCCTGCTTGAAGATGTGGGCACACGTCAGGACGATCGAGACCTCGGGCGAGCTGTAGATGATCGTCCCTGAGCCAAACCCGACCGAGTGCGGCGCCTGCACCTTGATCCGAACCGTGGTCTCGACCGGGTGCGGATTGGCGAACGACTTGGCCGGCGCCTCCGACTGGTCGTCGTCGTTCTCGACCCGGGTCCGATTTTCGTCGCGGTCGGCCTCGTCGTTGGGCTCGGGCTGTCGGGCGGTCCGGCGCACGGGACGGGCGGGGCGCTCGACCTCAGCCTCGACCTCGGGCTGATCGTCGCGGGCCTCATCGGCGGCCGGGGCGTGGGCTTTCGCGCGGTTGCGATCGCG
>DAHZZC010000731.1 GCA_027435495.1 Planctomycetales bacterium | reverse complement strand
GCGGGTCGGGATCGGGTCGAACTTGTGGTCGTGGCACCGGGCGCAGGCCACGGTCAAACCCATCGTCCCTCGGGTCACGACGTCGATCCGGTCGTCGATGATATCGTGGGTCACGCCGAGGAACCGCCGGCCAATCGTCAGGAATCCGAGCGCGGCGAGAGCCTGCCGGTCGTCGGGCACGGCGCGGTCGGCGGCGAGCTGGTGCAGGAGAAAGACATTGTAGGGAAGGTCATCGTTCATCGCCTTGACAACCCAGTCGCGATACGCGGGCGAGTGGACGAAGAACCGTTCCTCTCGGGCGTAGACGTAGCCCTTGGTGTCGGAGTATCGGGCCACGTCGAGCCAGTGGCGCCCCCAATGCTCGCCGAAGTGCGGCGAGGCGAGCAGGCGATCGACCCGCTTGACATAGGCATCCGGATCGGGATCGTCCAGAAAGGCCGCCAGGTCCTCGGGGGTCGGGGGCAGGCCGGTCAGGTCGTAGGTGAGGCGACGGAGGAGTGTCCGACGATCGGCTGGCGGCGAGGGCTCGAGTCCGGCCGCTTCGAGTCGGGCCAGGATCCAAGCGTCGATGGGGTTCCGGCACCAGGCCTGACTTCGGACGCTCGGCGGGGCGGGATCGCGGACGGGCTGAAAGGCCCAGTGCCGGCGCCGGGCTTCGTCGGGACGATCGGCCTCGTGGTCCCCGGCCGGCCATTGGGCACCCGAGGCGATCCAGCGTTCCAGGGCGGCGATCTGGTCGTCGCGAAGCTTCCGGTTCGGCGGCATCTTGAGCTCGCCCCGGCGCCGGACGGCCTGGATCAGGAGGCTGCGTTCCGGCTGTCCGGGCTCGATGGCCGGTCCGTTCTCGCCCCCTTCGATCAGCGACTTTCGCGAGTCGACCCGCAGGCCGCCCTTCTGCTTCTCAGCACCGTGACATTTCCGGCAGTTCTCGACGAGCAACGGACGAATCGACGTTTCGAACGCCTCGGCGTCGTCGGCGGCCCGCGCGGAGGCTCCGGGAACGACGAGAAACGTCGCGATCAGCAAGCCGCGGAAGATCGTCTGGGGTCTCATCACTCTCCTCGCTCTCGATCGTCTTCAACTCTGGGTAAACTGTTCGAGAGGGATGGTCGCTGTCAAGGCCGAGGGCACCCGGCTTCGAGGCGAGGAGCATCTCCGCAGATCGTCGCTCAGCCGAAAAGTTCGACGAGTGGCCGGCCGCCGTCGACGAGGGGAACGGGACGTCCGAGCGGATCGACCAGGCGCATTTCGTGGTCGATTCCGAGGGCGTGATGGATCGTCGCGGCGAGCGACTCGGGGGTGACCGGGTGGTCGACCACGTGGGAGGCATCCTTGTCGGACTGGCCGAAGACGGTTCCACCGCGGATGCCCGCGCCGGCGAGCACGGCGGGAAAGAGCTGGCTCCAGTGACCTCGGCCCCATCGCGGGGTCGGCTGGGGCGTCCGTCCCATCTCGCCCATTGCCACCACAAGCGTCTCGTCGAGCAATCCCCGCGCGGCCAGGTCGCCGAGGAGCGCGGAGAGGGCCTGGTCGAATGTGGGTAGTAGGTGGTTTTTCACATCATCGCTGTGAACGTGCGAATCCCAACCGTAGCCGTCGCACGCGTCGTAATGGACCGTGACAAACCGGGTCCCGGCCTCGACCAGCCGACGGGCGATGAGGGTGGACTGGCCGAACAGGTGCCGACCGTACCGATCTCGGATTCGATCCGGCTCCTCGCGGATGTCCAGGGCCCGACGGGTTGCCTCGGAAGTCACCATCGCCAGGGCTCGCCGACGAAACTGATCAAAGTCGCGCAGGGGGATGGCCCGATCGAGCGCCCGACGCCGATCGTCGAACTGTTCCAGCAGCGAGAGGCGACGATTCGTCCGGTCCAGCCGGACGCCCTGCGCGGGGTCGAGTCCCTCAATGGCGAACGTGAGTTCGGCGTCCTCGCAGGGGCGCCAGTACGGGTTGTCGGCGCGGTCCTTCCTGTCAACAACGGTGGTCAGTGGCTCGTATCGGCGGCCGAGCCAGCCGGCATGCTCGCCGGGCCGGAGGTACTGGCCCGCCTCCTGAAGCCGCCCCAGCGAATTGGGAACGACGACATAGGCCGGTGTCGGCCGATCCATCCCGCCCGGCTCGCGACGGGCGAGATACTCGACCACCGACCCCATCGAGGGCCAGTCCCTCGGCGTCGGATTGAACCCGCCGCCGATCGGCACATGCCAGATTTTTCCGGTCTGGATGTAATGAGCAGCGCCGCTGTGGTCGTTGTACGGGTGCGTCATGGTCCGGACGACGCAGAACCGGTCGGAAATCTCGGCAAGTCGTGGCAGGTGCTCGCCGATCAAAAGCCCGGGCGTGCGCGAGGCGATCGGGCGGAACGGGCCCCGGATCTTTTCGGGGGCATCGGGCTTGAGGTCGAAGGTCTCGAGCTGACTCGGCCCGCCGAACAGGAACAGGAAAATCACCGAACGGGCCCGAGGGGCCGCCGGCTTTGCCCTCGCCTCGTCGGCCAGCAGGCTGGGAAGGCTCAGCCCCAACAGCCCCGACCCAGCCGCCTCCAGCAATGTCCGCCGAGAGATCCCGTCGCAGGCTCGCCGGGGATGACCTTCGATGCGGAACATGCCAGGTTCTCCGGCAAAACATGATGCAAGGATCTTTGTGTCTCTATCAACGATTCGCGATCGCGGGCGCGACGATCGTCGTCGGGATGGGGGCGCTTGCGTAGGGCCGTTTGACCACGAAGTCGATCGAGACAAACGCCACGACCGCGATCGAGACGCCCTCGACGGGCTTCGCATCAGGCGCGGCCTTCAAGAGGATGCGCCCACTCGACTCCCCGGGCGCGAGCGAGGTCTTGCTCCCGGCCTCGACCAGTGTCAAACCGGGCGGCAGGGTATTGCCGTAGACGGAGCCGAGGTGCCGGAGCTTGACGTCGAGCGTGACGCGATCCTGGCAATTCGGTCGGCGGACGACCTCGACGTTCAGGGTGACCTGTTCGCCGGGCTTGAGCGAGATGGAGGCGGGTGAGACTCGCACGGTCGCGATGTCGTCGCGCGAGACGACCTGTGCGATCTGCGTTTCGACGGGCCAGACGTTCCGGCCGCCGCCGCCCATGTACAGTTCCTGGAGTGGCTGAACCCGGTGCTCGATCGTGCGCGTCTGGCCGTTGAGACCCTTGACCTTCGCCCTGGCAACGACCCTCACCGGGGCTGCCGCCGGCCTCGCGCCGGCCGCGGCCTGGATGATCAGACAGCCGTCGGTCATGGAAGCCGGGATGGTCACCGGCTGGGCGGTCAGGCCAGGCGGAAGTCCCTCGACCCGGACCTCGATCGGGCCCTCGAAGCCGGCGAGCCGGGTGACGCGAAGGAACCAGGGGACCGCACCGCCGGGTCCGACGCCCGCCCGGTCGTCATCGCAGGTGACCTCGAAATCCGGCTCGTCTTCGACGGCCGCGATCGCGTAGGAGTAGGTCGGCCCGCCCCGATAGAGCAGGTCGCGGACCTCCAGCGTGTACCGGCCGTCGGCCGTCGGCGTGAAGTTCAAAACAGCGTCCTTCGATCGCCGAGTGTCGTCGCCCGAGGCAACAGCCTTCCCTCTCTCGTCGAGCAGACGCAGGTACGAGTCGAGGCTCGACCCGGCCCGACGCGCCGTGACCTCGAACCGAACGGGCCGCTTCCCCTTGAGCGAGAAGACGAAGTGATCGACGTCGTTCGGCCGGTCGGCGCGACCATTGAGGACCACGCCGAGGCCCGGCACCGCGGTGGCCTGGTTGCGGTCGTCGTTCGGTTCGGCCTCGGCGTGGATCGGCCGGTCTGTCACCTCAAACGTCGCCGCGTTGGTCTCCTTCCCGTCGACGATCAGCCGGGCTGGATACGTCCCCGGCGCGGGCGGGGTGGGCAGTCCCGCGATCCGGAGCGGCCCCTCCGGAATCCCGAACCCGGTGCCGCGAGCCGTCCAGGGGCCGGTCGTCGGGATCGCGATCGGCGAGACCGCCGTGACGAACGGCCGGTCGGTCATCGTGAGCGAATAGGTGAAGTGAGCCGCACCGCCGTAATCCACATCGCGAACCGCGATGAGATAATGGCCTTCTTTTTCGAACCGGTGATGGAGCAGGGGATCGGCGAAGAAATAGTCATCGTTCGACGCGAGTTCTTCACCCGATTCATCGGTGAGGATCAGGATGGGATCAGAACTGCCTGCCTCCTGGTAATGCCGTTTGAAGTCAAGGCGCTGGGCCATCAGGCTGAAGGTGATCTCCTGACCGGCCCTCGCCCGGAATCGGTAGACGTCGACCTCCTCCTTGGCGGCAATGGCGCCGGCGATGACGTGATTGACCTTGACCGGTTGAGCCGTCGTCGGCGTCGCGTGCGGTTTGGGGACTTCAACGATCACCGGGTCGTCGACGATGAGGAGTTCGCCGAGGGAGGAGATCCCGCTCTCGGTGGTCACTCGGACCTCGCGCAGGCCTGGGGCGGCATCGGGGGCG
>DAHZZC010000730.1 GCA_027435495.1 Planctomycetales bacterium | reverse complement strand
AACGCTCCACCCTTCGCTGCCTCGATCATGGCCTGTACCCTCCCGCCTCATTCGTTTGGTGTTTTCGGAACGAAGCTGCCTGCCCGGCTTCGTTCGGCCGTGGACGAGCCCTCGCGAAGTCGATAGACCGCGTCCGCCTCCAGGTCTCGGAGGCGGTCGACCTGTCCCGAGGGCCATCGCACCTCGACCGAATCGGCGCGGGCCAACTCGCCCAGCCCGAAATTCAGCCGGGGGCCCGCCGCCGATTGATAACTCCCGCCGCCGATCCGGTCGGCCACACGGACCCGTCCGCCGGCCGAGACCGAGACACGAGCGCCGACGGCGTCTCGGTTCGATCGCGTCCCCTGAAGTTCGAACACGATGGCGTGGCCAATCGCCTGGCCATCATTATGTAGATAGATAAGAGGCTCATTTTGCGCGAGAACTACCGCGTCGATCCGGCCGTCGTCGTCGAGGTCGCCGATGGCGAGACCGCGGCCGAGGTGTTTTGCGACGAAGGGTTCCCCCGATCGCGACGAGATGTCTTCGAGGTGGCCGCCTGGCTTGCCCCGGAGGAGTTGCATCGGCATCATCCAGGGGAATCGCGGGCGGTTGTCGACGACGTGCCCATTGACGGTGAGCAGGTCGAGCTGGCCGTCGTTGTCGGCGTCGAGAAACGCGGCGCCGAAGCCGAGGAGCGGGCGGCTCGGACCCGCGAGGCCCACCGCGTTCGTCCGGTCGACGAAAAGGCCGCCGCCCGTGTTCTGGTAGAACGTGGTCGACTCGCCGAAGTAGTTGGTCACGGCGAGGTCGGGGAGCCCGTCGCCGTCGAGGTCGCCGCAGGCGATCCCCATCCCAGCCCGGTAGTTGCCGTCCGCCGCGCAGGCCACTCCCGCAAGATCGCCGATCTCCTCGAAGCGGAACCCGCCGAGGTTGCGGAAGAGATTGTTGACCGTCATATCGTTGGCGACGAAAAGGTCGATCTTGCCGTCGCGGTCGAGGTCGGCAGCGACGACGCCGAGCCCTCGGCCGCCGTGGTCGTCGATCCCGGCCTCTCGGGTCACGTCGATGAACCGGCCGCCGTCGTTGCGGAAGAGGTGATCGGGGAGCGAGGGGAAATCGAGGGGGTAGCAGGTCCGGTCATTGGGAGACTCGGGATGCTCACATCGTTTGGGATTCGAGGGATCATAGCGGAGATAGTGGCAGACATAAAGATCGAGGTCGCCGTCGTTGTCGAGGTCGGCAAACGCGGCGGAGGTTGGCCAGTCGCGATCGCCGCCAAGACCGGCGCGGTCGGTGACATCGTCGAAGGTGCCGTCGCCCCGGTTGCGGTAGAGGGCGTACGATCGCCATCGGGTGACGAAGAGGTCGGGATGGCCGTCGTTGTCGAAGTCGGCGACCGCGACGCCGTGGCCGTATCCGCCGGGGAAGGAGCCGATTCTGGAGCGGTCGGTGACGTCGTCGAAAGTGCCGTCGCCCCGGTTGCGGAAGAGGCGGTCGCCCATCCCTGGTGACGAGGACGGCGGGAACGGGCCGCCCTGGACGGCGTAAATGTCGAGCCGGCCGTCGCCGTCGTAGTCGAGCAGGCCGACCCCGCCGCACATCGGCTCGGGAGGGGGCGGATTCTTGCCCGATTGGCCGTTCTCGTGGAAGAACGTGAGTTTCGCGGCCCCTGCGCGATCGGTGAAGGCGATTCCCGCCGCGTCGCCCTGGGACGGGCTCGCCGGTGATCGACTCGTCGGAAGGCGAGCGAGCAGATCGGCGACGAGGTCGGCGGCCGTCCGAACGGTCGGGCCAACCGCGACCGCCTCGACCTCGACCGGGAGCGGCTCGCGAGGGGCGCGGCCCTCGGCGATCAACTCCCAGCCCCGCGCCTCAAGCTTGCGACCAAGCTGCGCCGCCAGTTGGGCGAGCTCGGCGGCGTGCTGGTTGCGGGTCTCTTCCTTGTTGATCAGGACGTACCGCTTGCGAAGGGCGCTCATCCGGGCCTTGGTCCGGCGGAGGGCCTCGGCCTCGTCGCGACGGCCCGATTCCAGCGCCAGGATGGAGAGGCGGTCCCAGGCCGAGGCGTCGCCGGGCTCCTGCTCGACCAGGGCGAGCCACTCTCGACGCTCCAGGTCACGGTCACCGATCCGTGCGGCCAGCCAGCCGCGGAGGCGAAGCCGTTCCGACCGCGTGAACCAGCTCGGCGGCAGGTGATCGAGGGCACGGCGGACGCCATCCACGTCATGCTCGACGCGGGAGAGTTCCAGGAAGGCCGACCAGACCGCGGGATCGTCGGGGCGAAGGTGAAGGCAGGCTTCGAGCCATCGGCGGGCCTCGTCGCGACGGCCGCTCCAGAGCGCGAGGTTGGCCCGGCCGATCCAGACCCGGTCATCGTCCGGGGCGCCTCGCTCCGTCGCCCGGCGAGCGTGTTCGATTGGGAAGGCCGAGTCGTCGAGAAGGTAGAGCCGGCGGAGGGTGTAGCCTGGATCGAGGCTATCGGCCCACGATTCGAGGACCAGCGAGTGGACCTCGTGCGTACGCCCCTCGATCCGGTAGAGGAGCTCGATCGCCTGGCGGACGAGGTTCGAGTCGTCGTCTTGGCCACGCGGGAGGGAGAGCAGGACCGCCTCGGCCCGGGAGAACTGGCCGGTATTGGTGTAGACCCTGGCGCGGGCGATCGTCGCCTTCCGTGCGACGGGAGCCCCCGGCGCGACCAGATCCCAGCACGCCAGCGCCGCCCGTACCCGCCCGCGTGCCTCCTCGCAAAGACCGAGCTGATAGTGGACCTCGTCCCAGTTCGGATGGCGACGGGAGAGGTCGAGCAGACGCGTAGTCGCGCTCGCAACGCGGCCCTCGGCGACCTCTTGGGCCGCGCGCCTCAATTCGCCGAGGTCCGTGCGAGCCCTCTGAAAGAACCACCCGAGCCAGGCTAGCCCAACCGCCGTCAGAAAAAACCCGCCAACCAGTCCCCGGGTGCGCATATTTGGAACTCCCGGATATAGATTTTACCAATATGGACGGCGAATGAAGTTTTATCTAAGCATTCTAATTTATTCTCGACAACTATTGCCCAACGTGAAACTCCATGTCGCACCGCAACAACTCAACACAAAGCATTCGACAATACTCACTACCATATTACCAGATTCACGATTCAGGCTGCCAAGTGAAATCAGAGAACAACTCAGTTAATATACTGCAATACTAAACAAAAAGGGCCAGCATACGGCCGTTGATTCTTGTGAGGCCGTACGCTGGCGAAAACGTCCTCGTATCCTCGTAATTGCCCTCAATTTCAGCCTCTAACCGTAGCGGTATATTCCCACATCAAACTATCGCTTGCCGTCCAGCCCGCAGGCGGGCTGGACGATGCCCCAAGATCATGATAAGAATAAATCTGGACTTGATTATACTGAGCGGTCGGCACATACACAAAATTCACAGACAGGGTGTATCCGGTTGCAGAGCTGATAGACGCGCTCTCAAGGCCGCTGGGCGTCGAGTAGGTGATCGAGGCACCGTACATGCTAGCCTGAACGCTGACGCCGTCCGCCGAGAACTGGAAGCTCCAATTGTCGGTAGAATAAATCGCACCCGACGGGTTTGCTCCAATCAAAAACGTCCCCTGCTCGACCAAGGGCCCCGCCCAAGCCCCGCCGATCGATTTAGCCGTACCATCGTACGTTGTAAAATCAAAAGCCTCATTCGAGGAACTATAGCCATTCGGATTACTAATCTGATCTGTGATATCAAAATACTTGCCGCATCCACTCCCGCAGTCTAGCGTGAGATTTTCCGAATCCTGGACTTGAATCGAACCAGGATAAGTCGGAGTGACACCATAGAGCGAGTCTCTGTTAAGGAAAACATCCTTGGCCTCGCCATCCCCGACGGCTGGGAGGTTGCTTGTAAGGTGAGCATCGACAGTGTATCCCTCATCTTGGGTTGGCACAAGGACAATACTTGCATCTGAGTTTCTAAGGTACGCCTCAAACATTATATTCGTATCAGATAACGACTGATCATGCACATAGATTGGCCAAATAATGTCGGACGCGGCAACTGCTGGCTGCAGTGGTCCATTGAACGGCGCAACATTGCCGCCCACCGCACTGAGAATGCTTGATTGAGTTTGGAGGGAATTCACCTCCTGGCCAATCGTTTGAAGCAATGTAGCGAGGCCGTTGTGCGCCGCGGCCTGCTCGCTCTCATCCGCCGTCGGACCTGCGTCGTGTCCGGATAATAGAAGCCCTGCGAGGCTGCGGGTTTCAAGTAGCGGACCGCCGTAGGAAGCGGGCGCCGGAACAAATCGGGTGAGTCTCCGAGGCTTCCGCCTGGGGTCGAGGGCCGAGGACGCGACGACGGGGCTGCGGAACCAAGTCACCTTGAACACGGATAATCTCCTGTGTTGACACGCAAGCTGCATCACATCAAGGGGAGGCATTGATCGCCAACGGCTCTGCGCAAGGGGAGCATATTGAGAGATAAATCGCTCGTCAAGGCCAAATCAGATTTAATGAAGAATTTTTTGAGTCTATAGCACGGAAACCGGGCGGGGACGATGAACATTTTGCCATCGCTGAGTGTATCTCCTGGTAGGACCGTCTTCTCAGGAGGTACACCGTGCCAGGATCCGGCGAATATCGTCCCGGCCCGACTCTCGGCATCGACAGGCCCGGTGATTTGCCCAAAACCAAGATCAGCATCCGCAGCTACCGGGGGCGCCCGTGCCCGCGGTGTGGTCATAGCGCCTACCGCGATCGGATCGCCCACCGCACCCTCCACGACCTGGGCAACCCTTTCACCGGCCGGCCGCGCGACATCGTCCTGCTCTACTCGCAGCACGACTGCCGCCGCAGCCGCAAGTACTTCAACGCCGACCCCTCCGACTTGGCCGACCCCCGCAGCCATTACACCCGCCGGGTCGTCGAGACGGCCTTCCGGCTGGTGCTTACCCTATCGCTCGTCCTCCGGGACGCTATGGCGCGATCGCCGCGTGTTCGTCCCCTATGCCACGAGCCAGAACTGGGTCGAGGCCGGGGGGGGAAAAAGGCGGCGAGCCGGATCGATACCGAGCACCTCGACTGAACGCTCTCCGTCTTCTCAGGTTACATCGCCGCCGACGAACTGTATGACGGGCCGTTTTGCATCCTTTCGATCGTCGATAACCGTACCTTCAAGCGGCTCACCTACCAGGTCCTCGACCACGACCCTACCCACACGGACATCACGTCCTTGTTCCGCCGGTTCCGCGCCGCCCTCGACGCCCGCGCGCTGGCCGTCGCCGGGATCACGACCGACGGCTCGGCGCAGTATCCCGAGCCGATCGCCGAGGTCTTCGGCGAGGTCCCCCATCAGGTTTGCACCTTCCACGTCCTGCGCGAGATCACCAAGGCGGTCCTCTCGGCGGTGGCGCAGGAGCGCAAGCGCCTGGCCGCCACGGCGCCGAAGTTGCTGCGGGGCCGGCCGCGTGCCGACAAGGCGGCCCGGCGTAGGATGTCGATCCAGCGGAAGGTCGGCGACTTGTTCGACCATCGCTACCTCCTCGTCCAGCGGCATCTGAGCGCCGCCGAGCGGGCGACGCTGCGGCGGATCACCCGCGGGGTGCCGCAACTCCGCCGGCTACGCGAGGTGATAGACGAGGTCTACCGGCTGTTCGACCTGCGATGCCGGATGACCACGGCGACGGCCAAATTGGCCGCTTTGCGAGCCCGGCTGCGGCGGTCGAGCCGGCTGCGGGCGGTGTTGAGGAAGTTGTTGTCCCCGTGGCTGGAGAAGGCGTTCGGGTTCATGCTGACTAAAGGTCCCGCAAACCATGGTTTGTCTGCGGTCTTGTGGTGGAACTACTGCCTGCCGCGACGTGGTGAATACCTCCCTCAACGTTCAAGATCGGTCTCAAGCGGCCGAAATACAAGGGGGAGATAGCCTGGTGTGGACGCAACACAGAGGGGAGGTAGCCTGGCGTGAGGATTCGGGCCGGTCGGCGAGCGCCAATCGGCCCGAGACGAGCGTACCCTCGCGGCCCCCAGGCGATCAATACTGATCGGAGCTGATGACCTCGCCCCCGTTGATCGTCGAGAGCGACTGCCAGACGCCCTGCTGGGCGCCGAGCGGGATCATGCAGTTCGGGACGGACCCGCTGACCCGGGTCATGCTCGCCCAGTTCCACGAGCTGACCGAGCTCTTGATGAAATGCACCGAGCCGTCGGCGAAAGCCGCGTTGACCCCGCCGGGATGATAGCTCATCGAGGTCAGCGTGGGGATGTTCGAATAGTCGCAGCCGTCCGGGTTCTGCCAGGCGCCGTTCGAGTAATAGGTCGACGGGATCGGGAGGTTGGGTGGGTAGTAGGAGGTAATTGTCTGATCTCCATAATCGCCGTCGGCCCACCAGCCGTTCCCCTCGAAGTCGCTACCGCCGCCGGGGCTGCCGCCGGCCTGCTCGAACTTCCCGTGGGCGGATTCGGCGAAGGCGACCGTGTTGCTGGTCCCGTCG
>DAHZZC010000729.1 GCA_027435495.1 Planctomycetales bacterium | reverse complement strand
GCCGGCGCGCCGGCATCCAGGACGAGGGGAGGCGGTCTTGCAACTTCAGGAGATGACCTGGCCGGCAATCGCGTCGGTCTCGAAGAATCTGCCGGTGGTGGTCCCGATCGCGGCCGTCGAGCAGCACGGATGGCACCTCCCCGTCGCGACCGACAGCCTCCTGCTCGCCGAGGTCGTCCGGCGCGCCGGGGAAACCCTCGGCGATCGCGCCATCTGGACGCCCTTGCTCTGGCTGGGCAACTCGCACCATCACATGGACTTCCCCGGCACGATCTCGGCGGCGCCCCGGACCTACCTCGACGTGCTCGGCGACCTTCTCGACGGCCTGGTGGCCCACGGCTTTCGCCGGATCGTCTTGCTCAACGGCCACGGCGGCAACATCGTCCCGGGGAGCCAGGCCGTCTTCGAGGCCCGCCAGCGCCACCGTCGCGAGGGATTGCTCCTGCTCTCGGCCACCTACTGGCAACTCGGCAGCCGGCCGGACGAGATCGAGCCGTCGCTGGTGCAGTCGGAGATGGGCCACGCCTGCGAGTGGGAGACCTCGATGATCCTCCGGATCGCGCCTCATCTCGTCGGCGAGATCGCGAAGATCGAGCCGGTCGCACAATCGCCTTCGTTCGCTCCCGCGGCCCGAGGCTGGATCACCCGCGAGCGGAGCGAGGTCGGCCACATCGGCAACCCCCGCGCCGCGACCGCCGAGAAGGGCGAGGCGCTCCTCTCGATCTTCGCCCGAGATGTCGTCGCCTTCCTGGAGCGGGTCGGCGCCTGGGACGGCCGCTCCTGGGAAGGATGAACATGCTCACGAACGAGGCCGCCGCGACGATCACAGATCCCGACGACCGGACGGCGACCACCCGCACCTGGGGCATCTGCCTGATGATGCTCCTGGCGACCATGCTCAACTACATGGATCGCCAGACCCTCTCGCAGCAGGCCACCGACATCAGCCGCGCCTTGCATCTGGACAACGAGCAATACGGCCTGCTCGAATCGGGATTCGGGCGGGCGTTCGCGATTGGCGGGGTCGTCGCCGGGCTGGCCGTCGACCGGATGGGCCCACGTTGGCTCTACCCGATCGTTTTGCTCGGCTGGTCGATGGCCGGCTTCGCGACCGGATGGGCATCGACCTACCGAGAGCTCTGGTACGGCCGGGTCGTGCTCGGTTTCTTCGAGGCTGGCCAGTGGCCGTGCGCTCTGGTCACGGCCCAGCGCCTGCTTTCGCGGCGAGACCGGGCCCTCGGCAACAGCTTGATCCAGAGCGGGGCCTCGCTCGGCGCGATCGCGACGCCGATGGTCGTTCTGGCGATGAGCACGGGCGATCCCGACGACTGGCGGTTGCCCTTCCGCGTGATCGGGGCGATTGGCCTGCTCTGGGTCGTCGCCTGGCTGATCATCGTTCGACCTGGCGATCTTGCGTTACGCGAGGAGCTTGCCCCATCGAGTCCGTCCGCGACCCCTCGCCTGCAAGGGTTATTCGTCCGGCGATTACTGATTCTCATCGTCGTTGTGACGGTCATCAACCTTTGTTTTCACTTCTTCCGGGCGTGGATGCCCAAGATGCTCCGCGAGGAGTACGGATTCCGCAATCGGACGGTCCAGCAGTTCTCGGTTGCCTATTACCTCGCCACCGACGCCGGTTGCCTCGCAGTCGGGTTCCTGGTCCGATGGCTCGCCAATCGAGGTTGGTCGATCCACGGCGCCCGGATCTCGGCGTTCGCCGCCTGCTGCGTGCTGACGGCGCTCTCGACGGTCGCCGCGATGGTCCCCGGATCGTGGATGCTGATGGCGTTGCTGCTGGTGATCGGGTTCGGCTCGCTCGGCCAGTTCCCGGTGTATTATGCCTTCACCCAGGAGCTTTCGGCGCGTCGGATGGGGAATGTCACCGGCATCCTGGGGTTTGCGTTCTGGATGATCTATTCGCTGGTGGGCGGCCCGATCGGGCGCTGGATCGACCGCACCGGCGCGTTCTCGCAGGTGATGTTCGGGGCCGGGCTCCTGCCGATGATCGGCCTGCTCGCGGTCGGCCTCTTCTGGGGCCGTGAGCCGACTCCGAAGTCAGAGAGCGATGCTTCCTGAGCGCCGCCAATCCGAAGGGAAGGCGAGGCTCCTGCCGGGCCACCTTCTCCTCGCGATCATGGCTCGCCGGGAGGCTCGCCCTCGCGAGGCGATCCACCTCCCAGGCGGTGACGACCTTCGTCGACGTTCACACCCGATTCGGCCGAGCGTCAGCCCGTGCCGTGGTTTTTCAGGTGGAAATCCACGACGAGCGGCAGGTGGTCGGAGGCATCGCGCGCGAGCCGGGAGTGGGCGATGTGCGCGTGTCGGATCACGACCGGACCGCGGACGAACGCCTTGTCGAGCGAGGCGACCGGCCAGTAGGCGGGGAAGGATCGGAACCGCGATCGGGGCGCCGTCACCTGCTCGAAGCCGTGCCGGGCGAACGGGCCGCGGGCCAGGGTGTTGAGCCAGTCGTTGAAGTCGCCGACGATCAGAGTCGGTAGTTTCTCGGACGCTCGAAAAAGCTCGTGCCCGAGCAAATGCCGGACCTGCCAGTGCCGCTCGCGCTCGGCCAGGCCGAGGTGCCAGTGGACCAGGTGGAACGGCCCCTCGGGTGTCTCAACGACCACCAGTTGAGCCCCTCTCGGCTTCCGTCGCTTCCGCCGGAGCGAGACCTGATGCGCCCCCCGGAACGGCCATCGCGAGAGGATCAAATTGCCGTATCCGCCGTCCTTCACCCGGACGTTGAGCTGGTACAGATGCTCCTCGGCCCGAAGCGCCTCGGCCAGCTCCCTCGGCTGGTCGTGGTGGTGCGACCGCAGGACATTCCGATCCACCTCTTGCAGGCAGATCAGGTCCGGGTGGAGGTCTTCCAGCACGCGGACGATCCGGTCGAGGCGGTAGCGGCGATCCCGACCGCCGATCCCCTTGTGGATATTGTAACTAACGATTCTCATAGCTTCGACTATTTTTAGAGTTTATCGGAAGGCGGATCAACCGCGGCGGACTCGGCCTCGGTCCGGGCGATGTGCTCGCTCAGCAGAGGCGCGGGGCCGTCGATGGCCGGGTGGGCGGCGCGGCCCTCGCCGTCGCGTTCAATCGGGAAGTCGAGCGCCGGCGAGGCCCGCAATTCCAGCGGCAGCCCGCCCCACCGGGCACGGTGGATTCCCCGGACAATCAGCGCGTGATGGATCGCCCGATAGGCAAACCAGTACCCGATGACGTTGGGACCGGGAAGGACCCAAAGCGTCATCACGGCCGGCGGCGCCACGATCAGGTTGACAGAGAGCCAGAACAAATGCCGACACCATCGCTGCGCCAGATACCGGGACCAGAGACCGCGTACCTCTTCAGGCTCGCGACCGGCCGGGTGGTGCAGCTCGACCCGGGAGGCCGAGCGAAGGCGGCGGAGCATCGTTTCGTCCGGGTGAGCCCACGAGTGCATCCACTCCCAGGCACGACGGCTCCAGCGGACGATCCGCGTCTCGGATTGCTCCCAGACCGACTGAAGCTGCTCGCGATGCTCCCGTATCCGGCCTTGCCAGGCGGTTTCCTCGTCGCGGGAATCGTCGCCGTCGGGACCATCGTCGGGCGGCTCCGACTCGTCCGCGTAGAAGAAGCTCCGCTTCCTGTCGAGCGATAGCAGATAGATTCTCACGGGTCGATCGCAATCCCCGGCCGGTCGCTCGCGGGGCTGGTCGGGTCGATGCGGGCGGGCGGCGCGGCCGTAGGTCGATTGTACCAGGGCGGGCCGGATCGCTCAGCGCCCAGCGGTCTCACCCCTCGGACCGTTTCCTGCTCACCCTGGTCGGGTCATCGGGGGCTGGTTCCGGTCGTTCGCGACCGATGACTGTCCTTTGTCCATCTGTCTCGCTTTGTCAATCGACCCGATTGCCTCCGCGTGCAGGACCAGCACCGGTTCGATCACGAAATAACGACACGTGTGCAGGACCAGCAGCGCTTCGATCACGAAATGGCGACACGTGTGCAGGACCAGCACCGGTTCGATCACGAAATGGGGACAGGCACCTCCGCTTCGCTCCGGAGCCAGTCCCCGTTTCCTGGACGGTCCGAGAAGGAATCCGCCCTGACCGACTTCCCTGCCACCGGAATCTTTCGTGCCCTTCGTGTTTTTTCGTGGTTCCTCCGGTTCTTCGAGCCCAGGGTGAATCCGATCACGTCAGACGCTTTCGGAAGAGAACCGCGCTGATTGCGAGCAGGACAACCGCCTGGGCCGAGAGGACGACGGCGTGCAACCAGAGGTCGGCCCAGCCGGCGCCTCGGAGGACGACGCCGCGTGCGACGTCGATCATCCAGGTCGTGGGGATCGCCTGCGCCAGCAGCCAGAACGGCCTCGGCATCGAGTCGAGCGGGAAGACATAGCCGGAGAGGAACATCGAGGGCAAGATCGTGGCAATGGTCATCTGCATCGAGGCGTCGCGGGTCTGAGCCCTCGTCGAGATCGCCAGGCCGAGCCCGATCATCGAGAGGTAGAACGGCAGCGCGACGATCAGCAGCGTGAAGAAGTTTCCGTGGATCGGCACGCCGAAGCCGACCACCATCAGCAGGCCGATCATGCAGAACTCGGCCAGGACCAGCCCGAGATAAGGCAGCATCTTGCCGAGAATCAACTCGCCGGCGCGGACGGGGGTCATGAAGAGCTGTTCGAGTGTGCCTCTTTCTTTCTCACGAACGACTGCATTCGCCGAGAGCATTGTTGCCATCATCTGGCAGAGGACAACCATCAGACCCGGGATGAAGAAGTTGGCGGATCGCGTATCGGGATTGAAGAGCACGCGCGGCCGGGCCTCGACGGGCATCCTCCGTCCTTCGAGCAGCCGATCGAGCGACTCGGAAAGCGCGATCGCGCCGCCGACGTTCACCGCCTCGGCCGCGACGCTCGATTCCGAGCCGTCGACCAGGATCAACACCTGCCCTGTCCGCCCCGACTGCACGCGCCTCGAGTACGCCTCGGGGATCTTGATCCCGACCCGCGCCCGGCCCGAGACCAGCGCCCGGGCGAGGTCGCGGTCGGTGAAGACCTCGCCGACGATTCGGAAGTCTTCCGAGTTGGTGAACCGGAGCAACAGCGACCGGCTCTCCTGCGTCCGGGCCTCGTCGAAGACGATCGTCCGGACGTGCCGGACGTTGGTGTCGATCGCATAGCCGAGCATGAACAGTTCGAGCACCGGCAGAAAAACGGCGAAGAAGAGCGTCGAGGGATCGCGGACGATGTGGAGCCGCTCCTTGCTCGCGATCGCGCGGAGCCGGCGGAAGCCTCCACTGTTCATGGCCGCCCTCCCGTCTCCTGGGCGCGGGCGAGGGTCACGAAAACGTCCTCCAGTGTCGGCCAGGACGGACGGATCTCGGCCCCGTTCAACTCATCGGCGAGCGACCGATCCGAGATCGCGGCCTCGACCACGGCACGCACCGATCGGCCGAAAATCGTCACCTGCACGATGCCCTCACGATCGCGGAGCCGGTCGAAGATGGCGGCCGGGTCGCCGCCGAGGATTTCCACCCGGCGCGATCCGGCAGGCGTGACGCCCGGCCATCGGGTCAACTCGTCGGGCGTGCCGACGGCCAGCAGCCTGCCGAGATAGAGGTACGCAACCCGCCCACACCGCTCGGCCTCATCCATGTAGTGCGTCGTGACGAAGAGGGTGACATCCTGTGCCGAAAGGCGGAAGAGCAGGTCCCAGAGGTCGCGACGGGCGACAGGGTCGATCCCCGGTGTCGGCTCGTCCAGGAAGACGAGGCGGGGCCGATGCAGGAGCGAACAGGCCAGCGCCAGCCGCTGTTTCCAGCCGCCCGAGAGGTGCGCCCCACGCTTCTTCAGATGAGGCGCGAGCCCGACCTCGTCGACCAGCTCGGCCTGGCGGTCCCGGGCCTGGGAAGCCGTCAGACCATAGATTCCCGAGTAAAAGTCAAGGTTTTCCTGCGCCGTCAGATCCTCATACAAAGCGAACTTCTGCGACATGTAGCCGATCCCTGCTCGGACGGCGTCGGACTCTCGCATTGCGTCGCGGCCGAGGACGCGAGCCGATCCGCTGGCGAGCGGGATCAGGCCGCAGAGGGCGCGGATCAAGGTCGTCTTGCCCGAGCCGTTGGGACCGAGCAGGCCGAAGACCTCGCCGTGGCCGACGTCGAGACTCACGGCGTCGACGGCCGTGAGGCGGCCGAACCGGATCGTCACATTGCGGGCGTCGATGACGGGGACGTCCGGCGCCTCGGCGATCATCGATTCCCCTCCGATCGCGCCGGGGGCGGTGCTGATGCGGCCGGAAGATAGACCTCGGCGGCCATTCCCGATTTGAAGATGCCATCGGGTTCGGTCACGCGGACCTTGGCCGCGAAGACCTGATGCCGGCGCTCGTCGAGGCTCTGGATATTCCGAGGGGTGAACTCACTCTCGTGCGCGATCTGCACGACCCGCCCTTCGAACCGGACGCCCGGGTGCGAGTCGATGGTGACCTCGGCCGGCTGGCCGACAACCACGCGGCCAAGTTCGGTCTCGGGGATAAAAACCTTCACCCAGAGATCGTCAGCGGAGAGGATGCGGACAACCGCCTGACCGGGCGCGACGAGGTCGCCCTTGCGCACCGAGATCACGTCGACCAGCGCTCGACCCGGCGACCGGACGACGGCCTCGGCGAGGTTGGCGTCGACCTCGCGGAGTCGGGCGCGGGTCTGCTCGACCTGGGCCTCCATCGCGGCGATGTCCTCGGCGCGGGTGCCGGCCTTGAGCAAGTCGAGATTGGCGCGGGCCTGGTCGAGCAGCGCGGCGGCCTCGGCGATCTCCTCGGGCCGGTTGCCCCGGGTGACGAGGTCGAAGTGGGCCCTCGCGGCCGAGGCCCGGCCCCGTGAGCGGTCAAGGTCGGCCTGGGCGGCGTCCACCTGGGATTTTGTGGTACTATTCTTGCGCAGGAGGGCGTCGTATCGGCCGAGGTTCTCCTCGGCGAGCTTGAGGTCTGCTTCCGCACTCAACCAGTCGTTGCGGGCCTCGCGGATTTCCTCTTCACGAAAGCCTTTTTTGATGCGATCGTTCCGGGCCGAAGCCGCGGCGACCGCGGCCGCAGCAGCGGCGATCTCCTCACGCCGGGCGCCGTTGCGAGCCTTTTCGAGCGCGGCGAGGTCAGCCTTCCCCTTGGCCTGCCACTGGGCGCGTTGGGCCTCCAGTTCGGGAACCTCGAGCGTGATCAGAGGCGCGCCGGGCGCGATCCGGTCGCCCTCCCGCACATGGACCTCGCTGACCCGCCCGCCAA
Organism: Planctomycetales bacterium; assembly: GCA_027435495.1. Lineage (GTDB taxonomy): Bacteria > Planctomycetota > Planctomycetia > Isosphaerales > Isosphaeraceae > JAKAUH01. The sequence continues at coordinate 144 of DAHZZC010000729.1, read as the reverse complement.
CCTTCGAGCCGAGGCGGATCTCCTGGGCCTCGACGACGCCCGGGAAGGCCAGCCGAGCGGTTCGCGGGGCCATGATCGACCGCCAGAGCGGCGGGCCGATCACCGTTCCCACCCCGACCAGTGGCGCCAGCACGACGATTCCCG
>DAHZZC010000728.1 GCA_027435495.1 Planctomycetales bacterium | reverse complement strand
TCATTCTCGCGCCGGCGATCCTCGACCTTGCGGGCGTGGCCAAGATCCTCACCAATCGACCACATCAGGACCGACCGCATCAGCGGATACTCGCTGATCTCCCGGAGAATCCGCTGCTTGCCCCCTTCATCACCGGCGTTCGAAAGGCGCGGGATCAGGTACATCGGCCGATCCCCCTCGACCAGCGGCGCAACCCGCTTCAAATCCGGTTCGGGACCCGTGACCGCAAGATCGAATCCGTACCGACGAAGCGTCGCGAGGTCGGCACCCGGGGCCTCGATCGCGGTCGGGAACCAGGGAGCATACCGGTTCTCGCCAGGAACCAGCCGTTCGAGGATGCCCCGGCTCATCTGGACCGGCGGCAAGGTGGCCTCGCCCGGATCCTTGCGGTTGGCCGCCTTCCGGGTCCGAACCCCGGCTGGGGACGACTCGGCCCCAACCGCCGAAGTCCGCCCCGCCGCCCAGGCCGCGGCGATCTCCTTCGATACCGGTCCTATCCGGAGATCGTCGAGAAAGACGTCGGTCTCGCCCTCGCCCGAGAGCAGGTTCACCACCACACGCTCTATGTACGCACCCTGGAGCGAAACCGGCCGCCGGGTCGAGGCACGCAAAACCCTCGCCTGCTCCTCAATCGCCGGAAGAAGCTCGGTCAGCTCCAGACGCTCCCAGCGGTCCGGGCGATCGAAAACCGTCCCCGGCACCAGGACAAACGAAGGCGCCCGCGTCTGCGGATCCAGATCGGCCGGCAAGACCACCCAGGCGTAAAGCTGCGCACCCGACCGGTTCGCCCGGACATACAGACTGATCGACAGTTCCCGGGTCACCGGAACCTTCGGAACCGCCTCGCTGACAAAGAACCGGCTCCCCGACCCCGCCTCAAACCGAAACCGCTCGGAAGTCGCACCCCCGTGCGCCGCCCGATCCGTACGCTCATGCGACAGAAGCTGGATCGCGGCGTCAGTGTATTCCCGCTGCCAGACCGTCCGGGGCGACTCGTAGCCGTCCCGAAGCGACGGAGCCTCCTCCTTGGGTCCCTCGCCAGGCCGGTCGCCAGCGATCGCCAGCCCAGTCCCGAGAAGTCCCGCCAGTAGTAGCCACGCGATCCGTCGACGTCCGGCGCGCATCGGCTCTCGACCTCCCTGCCTCCGTTACCACCAGCCCTCCAGGCTGGTTCATCCCGGTCATCGTATCGGCACGCTTCCTGCTCAGGAAGATCAATGTCCTCGAGGCAAGTCGCCTCACACAACAGCGCAGATCATCCAAATCTGCAAAAACAGAAAGGATGACCCAGAACAATCACCTTCGCTGATCCGCCGTTCCTCTCCATTTTATGGTAGACTGGAACACAACCCTACGACGAGGTGCAACCATGATGCGGACAACCGAGAGACCGGCAACAATGGTGGCGACCGGCCAGATCCCGGGCGAACTGGTGGCTTTGAAGGAACGGATTCAGGGGCAGCCGCCTCGGGTCCGGGCCGAGTTGGAGCCGTTGATCGACGAGGTGATGGAGCACGCCGTCTTTCGGAGCCGGGTCATGATGATCGCCCGCGACGCCATGCAACAGTTCCGTACCGACATCGCGGCGCTTCGGCTCGACCTTGAAGCGACCCGCCGCGAGGCGCGGTCCTGCTAACCGCGAGGTTAACGCGGTCCGTGCTTCGGAAGCGAGAGCCATCCGGTCACCACCTGGCCAACTTCAGCCAGGCTCTCCGCCGAGCAGTTCTCCGGAATATCGTCCACCTTGTGCCAGTGGGGATAGTCGAAGTCGATCAGGTCGATGGTCGGGATACCGGCCCGGTTCATCGGCAGATGATCGTCGAGGACCTCGCGACCAAACGCGTTACTAAAGGAGCGGGCCTTGAGTTGCCGGGCGACTCCCCAGACCTCTCGCATGATGGTCGGGGCCATTTCAACGCTGTTCGGCTCGCGTTTGATGACCATCTCCTTACCACCGACCATGTCGAAGAGGATGCCGCCGACATACTGCACCCGCGCCCGGGACCGATCCGACCGTTGCGAGGCATAGGTCCGGGCGAAGATCGTCGAGCCAAGGAAATACTCGCCTCGGCGCGGGTTGTTCCCGTAAACGAGCTCTTCCCCGTCGAAGAGAACCAGGTCGATCCCGTACGGCGAGGCAATCGCGTCGAGGTGGTGAGCGATTTCCATCAGCAGAGCAACGCCCGAGCCGCCGTCATTGGCGCCGATGAAGGGCAGGCCAAGGCGGTCGGGATTGATCTCCTCATCGGCATGCGGCCGGGTATCGTAGTGGGCACAAAGCACCAGTCGATGCAGGCGCTCGGGATGCCAGGCGCCGATGAGATTCGCCATGTCGACCCGATGGCCGGTCAGAGGATGAACGGTGACGAACGGCTGCTCGCGGACCGTCAGGCCGCACTTGCGAAAGTGTTCCGCAACCATCCTGCGCTGCTGGGTGTTGGCCTCGGTTCCAGCGACCCTGGGGCCGATCTTGCAAATCTGTTCGAGGTAACCAAAGGCGCGTCGGCCGTCGATCGGTGCGGGAGTCGGGTGCATGGCTGGCTGGGCCTCGCTGGGCGGGGGAGCCATCAGGAAAAAGAGCCCCGCGGCCATCATCGCCGCGCCGCCGACCATCGTGAAGAGCATCGGCCAGTTCTGCCGGTAGGGGATCAGGCGACGTCCCATTCTGGGGCCCTCCTCGGGATATTTGCCGATTAATCGGCCAGCGATCGATAGGAGGCCAGGAGGGCGGCGAGCCGCTCCATCGGCAATCCGACCACGTTCGAGAAACTCCCGCTCGCGACCGAGACGAACGGGTCGCAATCCTGAACACCGTAGGCTCCCGACTTCCCCTCCCATCGGCCCGAGTCGAGATAATCTCGGCGCTCGGAGTCGTCGAGCGGACGGAACCGGACAACGCTGACCTCCACGGCGCCGACCCACTCGTGGCGGTCGCCCCGGTAGAGACAGAGGCCGGTGATGACCTCGGTATCGTGACCTTCCTGGAGCCGGATCATCCGTTCGGCGTCGTCGCGATCCTCCGGCTTGTTGAGGATAAGGTCCTCCACGCAACAGACGGTATCGGCGGCGAGAATGAGATCGCTCCGCCTGCGCTGGGCGACCTCGACGGCCTTCCGCCAGGCCAGCGAGGCGGCATACGACGATGGCGAGGTCCCGGGCGCGGCCGGGGGCTCGTCGATCCCCGAGGCATCCACCTCGAAGAAATACCCGGCCTGGGCGAGCAGTTGCCGACGGCGCGGAGAGGCACTCGCGAGAATCAGCCTCGGCCTGGTTTCTCGGGTCGGTTCAATCGGACAATGTCCTCAGGGGTGATACGGCGCCATTCTTTGCCCGATCGTATCCCCGGATCTCGCAATTGGCTAGAGGATGCCCCGCGCGTGGAAGAATGACTGGACCTGAATGGTGTACGGGTTGCTGGCGATGCCAACCGCCGATGTCGTCCACGGATCAAATCCGAGCCGTCGATCTTCATCCCGTCCGGCGGCGGGACGACGAAGGAGTACGTCAGCGGGTCGCCGGCCGGATCGCTCGCCTGTAGCTGGTAGGAATCGACCTGCCCGGCGGTGACCGTCTGGGCGCCGCTGGCGACGATCGAGGGGGGGCTGCGAATCGACGATCCTCACGGGGAAGGCGGCGGATGCATTCCGTCAATTAATACCATTCTAAATCCACGGCCTTTGGCCGTGCGACCCGAAGAGCTTCGAGCGATCCGGCGTGCTTTCCTCCGAGAAACGATTT
>DAHZZC010000727.1 GCA_027435495.1 Planctomycetales bacterium | reverse complement strand
CTGGGAGCTGGTCGACAATCCGCCTCGCCTCTTCCTTGATGGAACCTTCCGTTGTCTTCATCGTGCCAACCCTCGGGGCGACCACTTCCAACGGCGGAACAAGCTGTATTTTACCGGGCACCGGCGCCAGCGGCGACTCCTGGCCGGTCGAGGCGATGGCACCGTATGATGGAATGGACATCCTGAACCCACGGATCGACCCATGCCCCGGATTCTCGGACTCGATTACGGCACCCGTCGCGTGGGCGAGGCGCTCAGCGATCCCGGCCGAACGATGGCGTTCCCGGCCGGGGTCTACCACCTGCGCACGCCCGACCTGGACGCCCGGCATTATCGCGAACTGGTCCGCGAGGACGACATCGACCGGATCGTGATCGGGCTCCCGCTACACACGAGCGGTCGCGAGGGTCAACTCGCCTCGATGGCGCGGACCTTCGGCGCCTGGCTGTCCGGCGTCACGGGCCTGCCCGTTCATTACATCGACGAGCGATATACCTCGGTCGAGGCTGAGCACCGTCTGATCGATGCCGGGCTGAAGCGTCAGAAGCGAAAGGAGCTTCGCGACCAGCTCGCCGCGCAGATTTTGCTTCAAACCTATCTCGACGCCGGATGTCCCGAGACCGAGGCCCCCCCTGCCCCGCTGGCCGACGATCCCCAGGCGGATTGAACCGGTCCGTGCCGATGACTGGTCGGCGTTCGTTCTGTGGTACGATCGAGTTTGGCCCTCAGTTGGCGATTCGCCGGCCCGAGGAGGCGACATGATCAGCCGGATCTACATCGATAACTTCCGGTGTTTCACCGATTTCGAGTATCGGCCAGGGAACTTGCAGCTCCTTCTCGGCTCGAATGGGACTGGGAAGACGACCGTCCTGGTCGTTCTGGATTCTCTCCGCAGTCTGGTCGTGGATCGGGCCGCCATCCATTTGGCCTTCCCGAAGCAGGTTCTGACAGCCTGGGATCCGAGATCCGAGCAAACCTTCGAGCTGGACATCAAGGGGAATGGCGGTGAGTATTCGTACCAACTCGTCGTTGGACACGATCAGGTCTCGCAAGGCGTGCAGATCGTTCGTGAGGAGCTGAGCTTTGATGGGCAGCCATTGTGCCGATTCGAAATGGGCGAGGTTCGGCTCTTCCACGACGATGGAACGCCGGGGCCAGCCGACATCTTGTTGACGTCGCATTCGGCGATTCCAACCTGCTCGAATAGACAAGGCATGAATAAGCTGACCTGGTTCCGATCGAGATTGGACCGCATTTTTGTCTTTTACCCTGACCCGTTGCGAATGGGCTCTCAGAGTGATGGTGCGCTGGCTCATCCGGATTCCTTCCTCCATAAGCTGGCCTCCTGGATTCGCCATCTCGACCGAGAATCGCCCGAGATCATCCGCCGGCTTTCCGAAACACTGAGAGACGAGGTGTTCGACCACTTTCGGGGCTTCCGTTTCGCGGATATCGGCCGGAGAAGGTCCATGCTCTGGCTCCAATTCGACCCGCCGCCCTCGGATTCCTGTCGTGGTGCCGAGCCCTATTCCCTCAGCCTGGGTCAGCTCTCGACCGGTCAGCGTGCCCTGGTCGGCCTTTACACGATGCTCCACGCGGCCGTCGGGCCGGACTTGACTCTCTGCATCGACGAGCCGGACAACTACGTGGCCCTTCGTGAGATTCAGCCCTGGCTTGTCCAACTGGCTGACCGGGTGGAAGATACCGGAGGGCAGTGCTTGCTGGTCTCGCATCATCCGGAGCTAATCAATTACCTCGCCTCGGATCGCGTCGTCCATTTTTTCCGAGAGGATTGCGGGCCGGTGAAGGTCCGGCCTTTCGAGTGGTCCCATGAGGATGCGCTCTCGCCCGCGGAGCTTGTCGCCCGCGGCTGGGAGGGTCCCTGAACGATGCCCAGGGGCCCAGGCGTGAGATCCAAAACGTCAGCCCAGGAATTCCTTGGCCGACGGCGCGACCCGGATTCCGGCAGCAACCTTCCTTCGATCCTCGCCGCGTTCGAGGAGTTGAAGCGGATTCAAGAAGCACTGGATCAGGCGAAAACGTGAACACCACTCTCATCATCGGATGCGGATACCTGGGGCGTCGGCTTGGCGTTCGGTTGATCGGCGAGGGCGAGCGCGTTTTCGGGACGGCCCGGTCTTCCGGGCGAGCGGAAGAACTCGCCGCGATCGGGATCGAGCCTGTCCTCGTCGACGTACTGGAGCCCGGGACACTCGATCGGCTCCCCGATGTCGATCGGGTCTTCTACGCGGTTGGCTTCGACCGGTCGGCCGGGGCTTCGATGCGCGACGTCTATGTGGACGGGCTTCGAAATGTTCTCGATCGCCTGCCGGGGTCGGTCCGTCGGCTCGTTTACGCCGGGTCGACGGGTGTCTACGGCCAGTCGGGCGGCGAGTGGGTCGATGAGGACTCGCCGACCGACCCGATGCACGGGTCCGGCCGCGTTGTCCTGGAGGCCGAGGGCGTTGTCCGCGATTGGGCCCGGGCGCGCGGGGCCTCGGCGGTCGTTCTTCGGTTCGCGGGATTGTATGGGCCGGGGCGCGTCGTTCGGCGGGCGATGCTCGAACGCGGCGAGCCGATCCCCGGTGATCCTGAGAAGTACCTGAACATGATCCAGATCGACGACGCCGCCCGCGCTGCGGTCGCCGCGCTCGAGGCCGACGACCCCGATCCGATCTACCTCATCGCCGACGATCGGCCCGTGAGCCGTCGCGAGTATTATTCGGTCGCGGCCCGGTTGATCGGGGCGTCCGAGCCGATTTTTCAGAGCCCTGCGCCCGGGAGTCCGGAGTCCGCCCGCGATGCCACCAACAAACGGATCGGCAATCGTCGTATGCGGGAACGATTGGGGATTGTGCCCGATTACCCGGACATCACCACCGGCCTTCCCGGTGCGCTTTAGGGAGGGTCCCGACGGGCGGACGATGGCGGTCGCTCCGCCCGTCGGGGTGGGAGTCTGGACGTCCTGGCTCAGAGCTGGAAGTTGAAGACCTTGTTCCACCAGCGGAGCAGCCACCAGGCGAGGGTGTAGGTGCCGCCGTCGATCTTGGCGAAGCCGCGGAGGCCCGGCTGCAACTCGAGCGTCTCGTTGTCGATCGGGATGATGACCTCGTAGACCGGGTTCAGCGGGTGAACCACGCCAGTCTTTGGGTCGGGTTTGGCGGGGATCTGCCCCTCGGCCAGGTTGGTGAGTTCGGGAGGAACCTGGTCGCTGGCCCTCGGGGCGATCACGCCGACCGTGGCCCGGTAGGTCGTTTCGGCCTTGCCGTCGATCTTCAGCCAGGCCTTGTTGCCGAGAGTCAGCAGGTTGATGTCGGACTGCTCGAGAATCATGTGGGCTTCGAGCTTGTGCGGGTCGCCGATCTCGCAGAAGAAGAGCTTTTCCGTGTGCTCCTCGGTATCGGTCGGCTTGCCGGGCTTGAACCACATCCCGATTTTCGACTTCCCCGGAACGCCGATGACCTGGCCGTCGCGCTCGGCGACGAGCGTCAGCTTGCTGATCTGGTCGGTGATGTTCTTGATGATCGGCTCGGTCTTGTCGGCCATCTCCTGGTGTCGGAGGGCCTGCGCCCGACTGTCCCGCTCGGGGTTGGTCAGGAAGTACTGCGCCTTGACGAAGTTGACGTCGTGGTCAAGCTGTCGCTCGAGCAGTTCCTTTTGCTTCTGCGGGTTGCGAAGCTTCGCCAGCA
>DAHZZC010000726.1 GCA_027435495.1 Planctomycetales bacterium | reverse complement strand
GTCTGCCCAGGCCCGCCACGAATCAAGTTACACGCTGATACTGTCCGGTGCGGAGCGAGAGGGCCTCCTTATGGTCCTGCGAACGGCTCCTGCCGAAACCCTGGCCGAGGCGCACCGCACCCAGGGCGCTGACCTCCACGGCCTCGCCGAAAGGCTGGAGCACCTCGACCCGAACCTGCCCGCACGCCCCCAGGCAATCCCCGTCGAGGCCGAGGAGGGGGCACCGGTGATCGAGGAACTGTACATCGACGAAAGCGGACGATTCCAGATGACCGAGGAAGATCTCGAAGGCTTCCTGCCGTTCCTCCGCGACCATGAGGTGAGTGTCGAGGTGGAGGCGAAGGGCGCCTTTCGTTCCGGCGGGTCTTCTTACGCGTACGGGCGGCTCGCCCACCCCTACGACATCCAGACCGTCGCCTCGCTCCACCGGACGTGGCGGCTCGCTCACATGGGCCGCGCGACCGCGATGGCCTGATCGCCTCCCACGTCTGAGGTCCCGGCGAGGGGAAGTCGGCGACGGCCCGGTCGGTGCAGCCGGGCCGCGCCCCTTGCCAGCAGTGGCGAAATCGCCCATCTGAAGGAGGACGTCCATCATGTCCGCACCGGAAGACAGGCCCGTTTACATCCGACCGTTCGCCGAAATCGGAATCGATGACATCCCCAGCGTTGGAGGGAAGAATGCGTCGCTGGGAGAGATGTATCGCGAGTTGATCCCCAGGGGCGTGAAGGTGCCCGACGGCTTTGCCGTCACGGCCGGCGCCTACTGGGATTTCCTCGGGCGATCGGGGCTGGACCGACAGCTCCGGACCATCCTCGAAGGGCTCGACACCCGCGACATGGACGACCTTCGCGACCGGGGCCGTCGAGCGCGCCAGGCCATCCTCGACGCCGAGATGCCGGCAGAACTTGATGCGGCGATCGTCGCCGCCTACGTGCAACTCTCCAACACCGCCGATCGGCCCCTCGATGTGGCGGTCCGCAGCAGCGCGACTGCTGAGGACCTTCCCGACGCAAGCTTCGCCGGCCAGCAGGAGACTTATCTGAACGTCCAGGGCGCGCCGATGCTCCTGGAGACTTGCAAGCGATGCTTTGCCTCGCTCTACACCGACCGCGCCATCTCTTACCGCGTCGACAAGGGGTTCGATCACTTCAAGGTGGGCCTCTCGATCGGCATCCAGCGCATGGTGCGATCGGACCTGGCCGCCTCGGGTGTGATGTTTTCGATCGACACGGAAACCGGCTTCCGCGATGCCGTCCTGATCAACGCCTCTTACGGACTGGGCGAAAACGTGGTACAGGGGTCGATCAATCCCGACGAATACTACGTCTTCAAGCCGACTCTCAAGCAGGGCTTCCGCCCGATCCTCCAGAAATTGATCGGCACCAAGGAGTTCAAGCTGATCTACGATGTCGGCGGCGGTCGGATGACCCGAAACGTTCCCGTGCCACCCGAGGACCGCGCCCGATTCGCCATCACTGATGACGAGATCCTGCAACTGGCACGCTGGGCCTGCCTGATCGAGGAGCACTACTCCGCCCGGCGAGGCCGGCCGACACCGATGGACATGGAATGGGCCAAGGACGGGCGGACGGGCGAGCTCTTCATCGTTCAGGCAAGGCCCGAGACGGTCCAGTCGCAGAAAAAGCCGGACACCCTCGACGTCTACAGGCTGAAAGCACCGGGACGCGTGCTGGTCAGCGGCCGAAGCGTCGGAGAGAAGATCGGCCGGGGACCAGTTCGAATCATCAAGCGGGTGCAGGACCTGCACCAGTTCCGCGACGGTGAGGTGCTCGTCACCGACAAAACAGATCCCGACTGGGAGCCGACAATGAAGAAGGCCGCGGCCATCGTCACCAATCGCGGTGGGCGAACCTGCCACGCGGCCATCGTCAGCCGAGAGCTTGGCCTGCCGGCCGTCGTCGGAACCGAACGCGGGACCGAGGTCCTTCGCGACGGTCTGGAGGTCACCGTCTCCGACGCCGAGGGCGACACGGGCTTCGTCTACGAAGGCCTCCTCGACTTCGAAGTTCAGCGTCAGGATCTTCGGCAACTCAGCCGACCTTCGACAAAGATCATGATGAACGTCGGCAATCCCGAGGAGGCTTTCCGGCTTTCGTTCCTGCCCAACGACGGCGTCGGACTCGCTCGTGAAGAGTTCATCATCTCAACTTACATCAAAATCCACCCGCTCGCCCTGCTCGACTACGGGCAGCCCGAGGATCCGGCGGTCCGGGCCGAGATCGACCGTCTGACCGCCGGCTACGACCACAAACCCGCCTTCTTTGTGGACAAGCTGGCGCAGGGCGTTGCGATGATCGGCGCGGCGTTCTATCCCAAAGACGTGATTGTTCGACTGAGCGACTTCAAGACCAACGAGTATGCCAACCTCGTGGGCGGACGTCGCTACGAGCCGACCGAGGAGAATCCCATGCTGGGATTCCGAGGAGCCTCGCGCTATTACGACCCGCGCTACCGAGCCGGCTTCGCCCTGGAGTGCCAGGCGATGAAAAAGGTACGCGACGAGATGGGGCTGACCAACGTCAAGCTCATGATCCCCTTCTGCCGGACCGTCGACGAGGGACGCAGGGTGCTCGCTGAAATGGAACAGCATGGGTTGAAGCGAGGTCAAATGGGGCTGGAAGTCTACGTCATGTGCGAGATCCCCAGCAACGTCATCCTTGCTGACGAGTTCGCCGAGATCTTCGACGGCTTCTCGATCGGGTCGAACGACCTGACCCAGCTTGTTCTCGGCGTGGATCGCGACTCGGAGATCGTCGCCCACATCTTCGACGAGCGAAACGAGGCCGTGAAGAAGATGATCGCCGAGGTCATCCGCGTCGCGAGGGCCCGGGGGCGAAAGATCGGAATCTGCGGCCAGGCGCCGAGCGACTACCCCGAGTTCGCCCGCTTCCTCGTCGAGCAGGGAATCGACAGCATCTCGCTCAACCCCGACGCAGTGCTCAGGACCACTCTGAGCGTGCTCGATCTGGAAGCCGCGACGGCCGGCGCCTGACGCGAGTCAGAGGAATACGACCATGGCCAAGGGACGCATCCTGATCGGCAAACCGGGCCTCGACGGGCACGACCGAGGAGCCCGGTTTGTCGCCCGCCTTCTGCGAAACTCCGGCTACGATGTCATCTATACCGGCATCCGCCGGAGTCCCGAGGAAATCGTCGAGGCCGCCATTCGGGAGAACGTCGATGCCATCGGACTTAGCGTTCTCAGCGGGGCCCATCGCGTTCTTTTCCGACGAGTGATCGACGGGCTCGCCGAACACGGCGCGGGGGATATCCTCGTCTTCGGTGGCGGGACAATCCCCGAGGAAGATTTTCCCTTCCTGAAGGGGATCGGCGTCCGGGCCATCTTCACCCCGGGTGCCTCGGCCCGATCCATCCTCACCACCGTCGAGGAAATGCTCAGTCCAAAACGTCGTCATACAGGCGAGACAGTCGATCGCGAGGAGGTCATGATCCAATGACGGCATCGCGTCTTCAATCGGGTCTAGAGGACTGGTCAAAGGAGACCCTCGCCCAGGCGGTAGCCCACCACCCCGAGCGCACCGGAGCATTTGCGACGACCTCGGGGCTTCCGGTGGACCAGCTCTACCTACCCGGCGACGACGTCGTCGAGCGGTACGAGGAAAAGCTGGGATTTCCCGGCCGATTCCCGTTCACTCGCGGCGTGCATCCGACGATGTATCGTAGCCGGCTCTGGACGATGCGCGAATACGCCGGATATTCCACCGCGGAGGAATCGAACCAGCGGTATCGATACCTCCTCGCGGAGGGCTCGACCGGGCTGAGCGTTGCCTTCGACCTGCCGACCCAGCTCGGGCTCGACTCCGACGACCCGCGCAGCCTGGGCGAGGTCGGCAAGGTGGGCGTCGCGATCAATAACCTGGCTGACATGGAGGCCCTCTTCGACGGCATCCCGCTCGATAAGGTCTCGACGTCGATGACCATCAACGCGCCTGCCGCCGTTTTACTCGCGATGTACATCGCCGTCGGCGAGAAACAGGGTATCGAACCCTCAGCTCTTCGGGGAACGATTCAGAACGACATCCTCAAGGAGTATGTCGCGCGGGGGACGTTTATCTTCCCGCCGCGGCCGAGCCTTCGATTGATCGAGAACACGTTTGAGTATTGCGGCCAACACCTGCCACACTGGAACACCATTTCCATAAGCGGCTACCACATCCGAGAGGCCGGCGCCACGGCCGTGCAAGAGGTGGCCTTCACGATCGCCGACGCCATTTGCTACATCGAGACGGCACTTCGGGCGGGTCTCAGAATCGACGAGTTCGCGCCTCGGCTGGCGTTCTTCTTCGCCGTGCATTCCGACTTCTTCGAGTAGATCGCCAAGTTTCGGGCG
>DAHZZC010000725.1 GCA_027435495.1 Planctomycetales bacterium | reverse complement strand
CCCGGGCCGAGGGCCGGGCGGTCATCGACGTCCCCGAACTGGCCGCCCGATTACTCGTGGGATGCGCCCGCCTCTGCTCGCCGGAAATCCCCAAACCCGCACGCAACTGGCTCGAAGCCACCCTGGGGTCCTCAGGATTCTCGACAAACCCCGGCGCCACACTCCCCGGACCTGATCTCGACCCGGTCGCCAACGATCGAATCGCCGAGAGCGCGGAGCGAATCCTCGACGCCTGCCCCGACTGGCTCGATCGGTCGCCGCTCACCCGAGAACTCGCGCTGGAGATCGCCCTCCGCGAAGGCTCGCCCGCCCCGGATCCGGCCCGAGACGCCGGCGCGTATCGCTACCTCTTCGAGCACGTCTTCCTCGACCGGCTCGACCTCTACGCGCGAATGCTCCTCTGGATGGGATGGCTCTGGCGGGCCTCAGGGCGGGACGAACTGGCCGAGGCGGCATTCACGATGGCCGGTCAGCTTTCCGACCATCAGTACGCGGTCCCGTCGCACCCCTTCACCGTCGCGATCACGACCCGAAGCCTCCGCGCTGCACAGCCCTCGGCGCGCCTCAGTCGATCGTAAGCGACGGCCTCTCTCCGAAATCAAACGAGCCCGGGGCGGCGACTCTCGAACGATCGCCGCGGACCCGGGCCCCAGACTGCTGGAGCGGACGTCGACCTGGCCTCACTTCTTGGCGGCCTTCGGTGCCGCCTTGACCTCGGCGGGCTTGGCGGCCGGCTTCTTCGCGGCGCCCTTCTTCTCGTCAGCCTTCTTCTTCTTGGCGGTGTCGCGTGCGTCGCCCATCGCTCGATACTCCTCGTGAACGTGGACCGAGTGGTCATCGCGGGAAATGGCTCGTCGCGCCCCATCAGGGACCGACGACACCCTTAAGAATGACATCCCGATGCACAAGGGACAAGAGAGATTTTGACAGAATTGGATGTCCCGTTCGGTTCTCATCGATCCCCCCCGAGACGGCGGCGAGTATCGATCCTGCCGGTCCCGGTGACCTACGCGCGGATGCCGGGCGGAAGGGCTCCCGCCGGCCTCTGCGCACGACGGGATCGGAGCTCCGATGTGCGCGATTCCTACCTGCGTTCGATCTCGCGACCTGGCCGGGCCTCGGGTCTTTCGGAAGGGCGTGCCGCCCGGTGGACGGACAGCCCTCGGACAAACACCAATCAGAGGTCAGATCCCCTCCGATGCTTCGTCAACCAGCCGCCCGGTGATCCCGGCCCCATGGAGACTCGCCCGACCAGGCCCGCCCAGCACCATTCAGCAGACGGCCAGCAACCCCGTCGCCGTCCGGTCCAGCACCCGGATCAGGGCATCGACGTCGATCGGCTTCGGCAGGAAATCATCCATCCCCGCCGCGAAGCAGGTCTCCTGGTCGTCCGGGCTTGAGTCGGCCGACATCCCGACGATCCGAGGTCCCGCCTCGTACGGCCGTTCCTTCCGGATCTGTCGGGTCGCCGCGATCCCGTCCATCGTCGCCATCAGCACGTCCATGAAGACCAGGTCGTAACTCTGCTCCCGGAGCCGCTCGACCGCCTCCCGGCCGTTCTCGACCACGTCCGCTGGGCACCGGAGCCATCGAAGCACCAGCTCCAGCGCTCGACGCGTCCCAGGGTGATCGTCCACGATCAAGATCCTCAGCCGACCTCGCCTCTCGATTCCCTCCTCCGACTGCAAATACCTATCGCGCATCGTTGCGTCCCCCTCCCACTGTTATCTCACGCCAGATCGCTTCCTCGGGATCTTGCAATCGCTATATTATGCTGCCAAATCCCTGCTGTGCAAAAAAATTCCCAAAAAGAGTTCCCACAAACTCCGTGATGGCTTAATTTATCTTGCCGACGTGGAGAAATCTCCTGGGAGGAGCTCGACAAAAGAACGGAGGCGGTCCACTGTGGCGAGCCGGTTACTCGTGAGCCCGGGACATCACGTGATCGTAGACGTCCTGGAAGGCGTCGGAAGCGATGCTGAATTCACCGCGGAACGGGTTATCCATGGCGGCGGTGAGGAAGATGAGCAGTCCGATAAAGATCGCGAGAACCGTGACGAGCAGAGAGTGCATCGCGAGATTCTCCGTCCAGAAGAGGTAGGTGAGGACGATATTCAGGATCGCCCCGATGAGCACCACCGCCCAGAGTGCGGCGGGTAGGCCGGTGGGAACGGCCTGCAACCGAAGCCGGCGCTGTTCCTGGACGGTTTCGAGCGAGCGAAGGACCTCGGCCTGGAGGATCTTGTGCCGCTCGGTCGTCGGCTCGAAGTTCATCACCTCGTCTTCGATGCGGTCGAGGAGGGCGTCGCCGTCTTCCAGGGCAATGCCCTTCTTGTGCGAGGGCCATTCCTTGTCGATGACGACGCGGGTATAGTCGCGCATCATCCCTTCGAGCCGGCCGCGGAGCGGCTGCGGATAGCCGTCCAGGTCGCGGTAAAAGCTCGCCACCGCGGCGGCCTCGGTACCGACAACGCCGTCGATCTCGGAATAGTTTTCCCAGGTGGCGACCGCGATCAGGCCGAGGGCCAGACCATAAAACACGCCAATCCCGGCGAAAAAGTAGCTGACGATCTCGTTGCAATCGCCCGAGGTCCCGAGCATCCGGCGGACCATCGATCGCGTTCCGTATAGCCCGGCGAGCGAGAACGTGATGAGAACGCCGACGATCAGGACGCCCAGCGTCCAGTTCGGCATGTCGTAGATCCAGTAGAACGTCATCGCGGCTGCCTCCCGGTGGATCTTCATCAAACGGTTGGGGAGGGACGATACCGATTTCGAACCCGCGCGGCCAGTCGAACCCGGCGAGTGGTCGGTTTGCCGTTCCTCCATCAAGGTCGGACGAGCTACGATGGATCGCTCGTACGCGGGCGCCGAGAGTCGGTCCCGCTGAGGTCCTCTCGACCGGATCGGTGGTCCCGAATCGATGTCCAGCGATAGCCCCGCCGCCGCGG
>DAHZZC010000724.1 GCA_027435495.1 Planctomycetales bacterium | reverse complement strand
CTCAACCCGCTCATCCCCGAGAACCTCCGCGGCAGCTACGCCGGGCTGGCCTCGGAGTCGGCGATCAAGCACCTGACCGACCTGGGCGTTACGGCCGTCGAGCTGCTCCCGGTGCACCATTTCCTCGACGATCGCCACCTGGTCGAGAAGAACTTGCACAATTACTGGGGATACAACACCCTCGGCTATTTCGCCCCGGCGTCGTACTACTCCTGCAATGGCATCCAGCAAGACGCCGTCCAGCAGTTCAAGATGATGGTTCGAGCGATGCACGCTGCTGGACTGGAGGTGATCCTCGACGTGGTTTATAACCACACCGCCGAGGGGAACCAGATGGGTCCCACGCTCTCGATGCGCGGCGTGGACAATGCCGCCTATTACCGACTGGCGGAAGATCCCCGGTACTACATGGACTTCACCGGGACCGGCAACACCCTGAACATGACCCAGCCGTTTGTCTTGCAGCTCGTCATGGACAGCCTGCGATACTGGGTCACCGAGATGCACGTCGACGGCTTCCGCTTCGACCTGGCGAGCACACTGGCCCGCGAGCTCTTCGAGGTCAACCGCCTGGGCGCCTTCTTCGACATTATCCACCAGGACCCGATCCTCTCGCAGGTCAAGCTGATTGCCGAGCCCTGGGACGTCGGCCCCGGCGGCTATCAGGTCGGCAATTTCCCCGTCCTCTGGACCGAATGGAACGGCAAGTATCGCGATTGCGTCCGCCGGTTCTGGAAAGGCGACGGCAGCACCGCATCCGAGCTCGCCACCCGGCTGACCGGCAGTAGCGACCTCTACCAGGACGACGGCCGGAAGCCGTACGCGAGCATCAATTTCATCACCTGCCACGACGGCTTCACGCTCCAGGACCTCGTCAGCTACAACGAGAAACACAACGAGGCCAACGGCGAGGACAACAACGACGGCGCCAACGACAACAATAGCTGGAACTGCGGCGCCGAGGGCCCGACCGACGACCCGAAGATCCTCGACCTGCGCGACCGCCAGCGGCGCAACCTGATGTCGACCCTGATGCTCTCCGTCGGGGTCCCAATGATGCTCGGCGGCGACGAGATCGGGCACGGCCAGGACGGCAACAACAACGCCTACTGCCAGAACAACGAGCTGACCTGGATCAACTGGGAACTCGACGACCGACAGAAGGCCTTCCTGGAGTTCACCCGGAAGCTGATCTTCCTCCGGAGGACCCAGCCCGTGCTCCACCGCCGGAAGTTCTTCCTGGGCCGCGCGATCCGGGGCTCGGAGATCAAGGATATCTCGTTCCTCGGCCCGTCGGGCCAGGAGATGTCCGACGAAGACTGGAACGCCGGGTTCGTGAAATGCCTGGGCGTCCGGCTGGCGGGAGACCTGATCAACGACGAGAATGAGCGGGGCGAGCCGATCACCGGCGAGACGCTTTTAATCCTGCTCAACGGCCACTGGGAGCCGATCCCGTTCCGGCTCCCAGTCCCGCGCAACGACTACGTCTGGGATCGCATCATCGATACGGCCGATCCCACCGAGGAGGTAATCTATTTCGAGGGAGACCGCGAGTACCCGCTCCAGGACCGCTCGTTCGTCGTTCTGGCCGCCCGCCCGCCGCAGGAAATCGGCCACACAGCGACCGCCGAGCAGGTCAAGACCCTCCTCGAGGAGCGCCGGACCGGCGCCGTCGGGGCGCCCCGTTCTTCCTAGGGATTTGCGGCCAACTGTCAGGGACCAGGGATCAGAAACGAGGATGATAGCCTTTCCAATCTCTGATCCCTGACCCCTCATTCCGTGCTTGTCCGACCGAACCGAGAGGATCGCATGGTCCCGAACGCGATGGCCGAGGCGCTCCTGATACGGGCCGCCGAGATGGCCGGGCGGGCCCGTCGGCCCGAGTCGACCTACCGCCTCCAGCTCCACGCCGGATTCACCTTCGAGGACGCGAGGGCGATCACGCCCTACCTGCGCGACCTGGGGATCACCCACGCCTACGCCTCGCCGTACCTCAAGGCCCGGCCCGGCAGCACTCACGGCTATGATATCGTCGACCACGGCTGCCTCAACCCCGAGATCGGCACCGACGACGCATTCGAAGCCTGGTGCGCTGCACTCCGTGAGGCCGGGATGGGGCAAATCCTCGACACCGTCCCCAACCACATGGGAGTCGGCACCAACGAAAATGCCTGGTGGAACGATGTCCTGGAGAACGGCCCCGCCTCGCGGTACGGCGCCTACTTCGACATCGCCTGGCGGTCGTCGCCTCGGCCCGAGCTTCAGGACAAAATATTGCTCTCCGTCCTCGGTGAGCCATATGGCGACGTCCTGGAGGCCGGCCAGCTCAAGCTGACCTTCGCCGACGGTGCCTTCGCCATCGCGTATTACGACCGACGGTTCCCCGTCGCCCCGCGGAGCTATACCAACATCCTCTCGCATCGCCTCGACGAGCTGGAGCGCTCGCTTGGCCCTGAGGATCCGGCGCTGCTCGAGTATCAGAGCATCCTGACAGGCATCCGCAACCTGCCCGAGCATAACGACACCGAGCCCGAGCGAATGGTCGAGCGCCAGCGCGAGAAGGAAGTCGTCAAGCGGCGGCTCAGCACGCTCGCCTCCGAGAACGAGGTGGTGAGCCGGTTCATCGCCGAGAACGTCGAGGCGTTCAACGGCCAGCAGGGCGACTCAAGGAGCTTCGATCTCCTGGATGCCCTGCTCGAACGGCAGTGCTACCGCCTGGCCTACTGGCGCGTCGCCCCCGACGAGATCAATTACCGACGCTTCTTCGACATCAACGACCTGGCCGCCCTCAGCATGGAACGCGAGGACGTCTTCGAAGCAGCACACCGGCTGGTCCTCCGGCTGGTCGCCGAGGGAAAAGTGGACGGCCTTCGGATCGACCACCCCGATGGTCTCTACGACCCGGCGCAATACTTCCGACGCCTCCAGGAGCACCACGCGATCGCCCTGGCCCGACACGCCTTCGATGAGGACCCAGGCGACGGAGCGACCGAATGGTCGGAGCTGGAGCCGGTCGTCCGCGAGCAGATTGCCAGGATACTCGACCGCCCCGGCGGCCCAGTCGGTCGCCCGCTCTACGTCGTCGCCGAAAAAATCCTCGGCGCCGATGAGGAACTGGTCGATTCGTGGCCGGTCGACGGCACTAGCGGCTACGACTTCCTTAACCAGGTCAACGGTCTGTTCGTGGACCCCGACGCAGCGCGCGAGTTCACCCGACGGTACAACGACCACGTCCAGGACGACGTCCGGTTCTCCGACCTCGTCTACCGCAAGAAAGCGCTGATCATGCTCGTCTCGCTTTCGAGCGAGCTGCACATGCTCACCAATCAGCTCGACCGCCTGGCCCAGAAAACCCGTCGCTCACGCGACTTCACCTTTAATACGCTCCGCCAGGCCCTCGGCGCCGTGATCGCGGCGTTCCCTGTCTATCGGTCGTACATCGCTGACGACGGCGTCCACGAGCCCGACCGCCGCTACATCGAAATTGCCGTCCGCCGGGCAACGGCGCGGAACCCGCTGCTGAGCCGCCGCGTCTTCCGGTTCATCCGTGGGATGCTCCTGCTTGAGTCGCCCGACTCGTTCACCGACGAGGACCGCGCCGAGCAACGCCGGTTCGCCGGAAAATTTCAGCAGGTGACGGCTCCAGTAACCGCCAAGGGCGTCGAGGATACCGCTTTTTATATATATAACCGCTTGATATCCATCAACGAGGTCGGTGGCGAGCCGGGCCGGTTCGGCACCCGGCCAGAGGCCATCCACGACTACAACCAGACCCGGCAAACTCGATGGCCACGCGCCCTCTCGCCACTGTCGACCCACGACACCAAACGAAGCGAGGACGTCCGCGCCCGGATCAATGTCCTCTCCGAGATCGCCGATGACTGGTGGGCCGCCGTCGAGCGATGGAGCCGGATCAACGAACCGCTCCGCGGGACCAAGTCGGACGACGACCAGCCGATCCCTGACGCCAACGAGGAGTATCTCCTCTACCAGACCCTCATCGGCGCCTGGCCGCTCCACGAGGGCGGCCCCGACGACCACGCCGCCTTCGTCAAACGGATTCAGGATTACATGCTCAAGGCGCTCCATGAGGCCAAGGTTCACTCAAGCTGGATCAACCCCAACGCGGAGTACGACGAGGCCGTCGTTGACTTCATCGGAAGGATCCTCGACCCGTCGGCCAATTCGCCGTTCCTCAATGACTTCCGTGCATTCCAGCAACGGATCTCGGCCTACGGCCTTTACAATTCACTCGCCCAGACGCTCCTGAAGCTCGCCTCGCCCGGCGTCCCCGACACCTACCAGGGGACCGAGCTTTGGGACTTCAGCCTGGTCGACCCCGACAACCGCCGGCCAGTGGACTACGAACTCCGGGCGCGAATGCTGGCCGACCTTCGATCGTCGATCGACGCCTCTGGCGGCGACCTCCGCGGCCTGGCCAGCGAACTGCTCGCCACAAAGGAGGACGGACGGATCAAGCTCTACGCGACCCACCGGGCGCTGGTCTGCCGCCGCGAGCACCCGGGTCTCTTCGCCGAGGGCGAATACTTCCCCCTATCGGCCGACGGACCGAGCGCGGCGCATCTCTTCGCCTTCGCTCGGAGATTGGAGAAAACGGCGGCCGTCGTCGCCGTTCCTCGCCTGATCGCCGGACTGGTCCCCGATCCCGACCGACCGCCGACCGGCGCAGGGGCCTGGGCCGAGACTCGGCTCGTCCTCCAGGAAGGCCTCGACCCGTCGATCCGGTGGCAAAACCTCTTCACCGGCGAAATCCTCGTCGCCGACCCGTCCGACGGCCGACCGTCGATCGCCGCGGCCGTCCTCTTCGCCCACTTCCCCATCGCGCTCCTGATTGCCGAGCCGTCCAACTGACCGCGACCACTATCCACCGCAATCGCCACAATGGCCCCAGGCCACTCCAGGACCCACGCGACCGCTTCCCGCATTCCCAAAAAAATAGCGGCAGACATATCGCTCTATCCTGATTCCGCGATAGATGTTGCGTCGATCGCTGTCGGCCCGGGCGCAGGAGGTTTTTTAAAAACAGGCAAAAGCGAGGCATTGTGTTGGTAGGAGCCTTGCAAGACCCAGGGCGATGCGTAGCGTTGACGAGCGGAGGCCGTACCGATGACCGAGACGACGATGAGGCGGCGGCGCGAGGTGGAGTTCCTGGCGCGCGAGCTGTACCGGCAGGCGCAGGAACTTCTGACGGCGATCGGCGATCTGGTCCCGGCTGAACTGGCCACCAGCGACGGAACTCTCTCGGACGGCTCCCCGCTCGGGACCGTTGCCGACCGCCTCGACGAGCTGATGCTCTGCTTCGACCTGGTCCAGCAGGAGCTCGGCCTGCCGGAGGGGATCGAGCCACGCTTTGCGGGAAGGCCCGCCACGATGGAGGCGAGCGCCGCCTCGTGACCAGGCGAACCGTCTCTTACTTCGGGCGCCGGCGGGCCGGTCAGGGGCCTTTCGGACCCTCGGCGAGCCCGTCGGCGAGGCGCGCGACGTGGTCGATCTGGCCCCGCTCGGCGGCGAGATCGGGGGCATTGGATGCGGAACACATCACGCTCCAATGGAGCTGGCCTGGGTTATACCTTGACAGCCTATCAATGGATCATCCTGCTGATCAACCTGGGCTTCCTCTGGCACCTCTGCGATCGACTGTCGCGATACTGGGTCGCCATCTTCCTCGCATCGACACATCATGGCCGAGGTCCAGACGGTCGCATTGATCGGCTCCCAATATTCGGGATTCCTGTGGTCCATGCGCGACTTCGCTGGCGACCTGCGGGAAACCGCCCTCATCGCGAAGGCGATTGTCCAGGACCGCAGGGCCGGCACGTCGTGGCGACGGTGCTGGATCTCGACGTCAGCAGTCTGGCCTTCCGCGTGGTTCCGTATTTCTAGCGATGCCAGACGCACGGGTCCGATCGACTCTCGAATTCCGGCGGAGCGCCAGCCGCACTCTGGATCGCAGGGCCTTGCTTGCCTTACGATCACCGGGAAGAAATCGATCGATCCCCGAGGGAAGGGCCATGAGCCGATACGGGTTCAACAGCCGGGCGGAAGTGAGGAAGCCCGGCGGATTCCACGAGCGGGCGTTCCGACGCCAGGGGCTGGCCGAGTGGGACGCGAAGTGGCATGTCCTCTCGCCCGCCGCGCGTTCCGATTTTCTCCACAAGGTCAAGGGCCCCGCGGGCACGCAGGCTGATCACGCCCCGAGCTACTTGATTGCGAAGGACCAGTTCTCGCCGGGCACACTCGAAGAGCTGGTCGCTGCCGGCTTCGTCAAGCTGCTACCGGGCCGGTCGAAGAAGACCGGCGATCGGGCCTTTGCCCCCTCGGCGCTCTATGACTTCGCCGTTCGAGTCCGGATGCTCGACCGCTTCCGCCTGCTCCCCGCCGACCTCCCGGCAACCTTGACGCACTACGTCCGTTACGCCTTTGAAACCAACAATCTCCTGACGTTCCTCCACATCGTCGTCCAGAAGGCGGAGCTCAACTTTGTCTACGACCTCGATACCCTTCTCTCGCGATATGTGAGAAATCGCCGATGGCCCGGCTGGTTCCTGGCGATGAAGAAGGACCCGAAGGCCGATCTGGTGGTCAAGGCGGTCCAGGAGGCAGGCGGACCCGTGCCGGTCACCGAGCTGCCAGGCCGGCTGGCCGGGATGGAGCCGGACGATGCCCGGACGGCGATGGACCGGCTGATCAGCGGGCTGGTCCTGTTCGAGGGGCTCGACCCCATGACGTCCGAGATCGTCGTGGATTTCCTTCCGTCCGTCCGCGAGGGGCTGGCGAACGCCAATCGGCCGCCGTCCCGGCCACCGCTGACCGTGCGTGAGCGATTGACGGAGGTCGGCCCCGAGGAGGGCCCGGTCCTCGCTGACCTCCGGGCGTTTCTCCTGGAGGTGATCGCCGATCCACCCCGCCTCCGGCAAGCCCGAGACCTCTTCCAGAAGGAGGTCGGCCGATTCCTCAAAGCGATGGAGCCCCTACCCTCCTGGCTTTCGGATCGACTCGATTGGTCGGAGGAGAAACGAGTCAACCTTGCCCTGGCCTGGGCTCGTCAGCTCGAACTCGTTATCGATCTTGTTGAAGGCGCCCAGCCCCGGCTCGGCATCACGGTCCAGGGGCAGAGTTGGCTCTCCAGTGGCCCCGATGTGCAGTATGCCTCGGTCTATCGCCTCATAACTTCCCCGCCATCGCGGAGGGGCGAGTACATCCCATACTGGGATCTGTTCGCCGACACGACGGAAAGCTCCTTCTACCGGGCCTACCAGAACGACACAGCGTTCCTCGGCCTATCCCTGCTCGTCCAAAAGGTCGCCAGCGGATCGAGTCGGGCTACCCCCATGTACTGGAATCCGAAGCCCGAGGACCTCGTCGTCCTGCGCGAATCGCTCGACCGAGCTCTCAGCGTGCTGAAGCCCGGGACGTTCTACCGGATGGAAGACATTGCGGCCCACCTGGCATACGGCCAGCACAACCCGATCCACCTTGGCCTCGCGCCTGAAAAGGTCGTCATCTTCCAGGGCGAGGAGGTAATCCCGCCGCTGGAGGAACTGCGAGAGGAAGCCGGTCGTTCGCTCATCTCCACCTTCCTCACCCAACGCCTCATCCCGATGGGGGCGGTCCAGGCAGCGCTCGACAGCGAGGGGAAAGTTTGTGTGGCGCGCGGGCCGAGGCTCGACGCCTACTTCGGCCGCAAGATGGCCGCGACGGAGATGGCGACGCCCCAGGCCACCGGATCGCCTCGGGTGGTCGTGCAGCCAGATTTCAGCGTGATTCTCATCGGCCCAGTTACCTCGGCCGCGGCCGACCTGGCCCCGTTCTGCGACCGGGCCACCGCCGGAACTTCGGGCGGCGCCATGATCCTCAAACTGACCCGCGAATCGGTGATCCGGGCCGTCTCCAATGGCCTGCAACCCGCGCAGATCCTCGACCGGCTCCGCAAATACGCTAGCCACGATCTCCCGGTCAACGTCGTCCGAGAGGTCCAGGAATGGTCGGGCCGGGTCCGTCGGATCACGCTGAAGCACCTCTACGCCCTCCGGTGCCCCGACCCCGAGACCGGCGACCGAGCCATGGACGCCCTGAAGCGCCGCGCGGAGCGGCTCAACGAAACCACGATCGCTGTCGAAGGCAAGCTGACGGCCGCCGACCGAACCAGGCTCCGAGTCCACGGGATTCTTGTCGACGGCGAGGACGTACCGACGTCAAGCCGCGCCGGATCGGGGACCAGCCGAAGGCGGCGGTCATGGTAGCCACCGTCGTTTCCCATCCACAAAGTTGTTCATACTTACAGATCAAATAAAACATTTTAATTAACTATTTCATATAAAATTTAATCATTGATGTCTAGCCTCCCGCGAACCCGACCAGGCGTCCGAGGTGCGGGCGTCGGGCTGACCAAGCAGGACTTGCAGATCCTCAAGGTTGACCGGCTTGACGAGGTGGGCGTTGAAGCCGGCCTCCTGCGACCTGCGGCGGTCTTCTTCCTTGCCGTATCCGGTCATGGCGACCAGGACGACCCTGCGGAGGGCCTCTTCCTGGCGGCATCGGCGGGCCACCTCGTAGCCGTCCATGCCGGGCAGGCCGATGTCGAGAAGGACGAGGTCGGGATGGCGCCGGCGGATCAGCTCGAGGGCTGTCGGACCGTCGTAGGCCATCTCGACGTCCTGTCCGAGAGCCCGGAGCAAGACGCCGAGGCTATTGGCGTTCGACCGGTTATCGTCGACCACGAGGATGCGGCGGCGGGGGCGGGTCGAGAGATCGATTGGGGCGATGAGGGCATCATCGCCATCGGCCGGGACACCGGCCGGATCGTCGATCGCCGGAAGGTAGACGGTGAACTCGCTGCCGAGCCCAACACCGGCGCTGGCGACGGTCACCCGGCCGCCGTGCATCTCAACCAGCGAGCGAACCAGCGTCAGGCCAATCCCCAGGCCGCCGCGCGACCGCGAAAGTGTCTGGTCAGCCTGAGTGAACATGTCGAAGATGTGAGGCAGAAGCTCGGGCGCGATCCCGGTCCCGTTGTCGCAGACGCGAAAGACGACTTCACGCCCCGCACGCTCCGCGGTAAGGGTGATCCGGCCCCCCTCGTCGGTGTACTTGGCGGCGTTGTTCAGGAGGTTGGAAAGGACCTGAGCCATCCGGGCTGGATCGACCTCCAGCGGGACGGGGCGGTCAGGCAGCTCGACCGCAAGCCGGTGGCCGCAGTCCTCGATCAGGGGACGGCTGGCCTCAACCGCCAGGGTGACGACCGATTCCAGGTCGGTCGGTTCGACCTGGAGCACAACCTTGCCGCGGGTGATCCGCGAGACGTCGAGCAGGTCGTCGACCATCCGGGTCATGTGCCGAACCTGGTCCTCGATCACCTTGACCGACCAGTCGAAGTTCGGGCCGCTGAGCCCCTGAACCTTCATGATCTGCACGGCATTCGAAATCGGCGCCAGGGGGTTGCGCAGCTCGTGCGCGAGCATCGCCAGGAACTGGTCCTTTCGCTGGTCGGCCTCCTTGAGTGCCTCCTCCATCCGCTTGCGATCGTCAATATCGGCTACAACGGCGCCGGCCCCAAGGACGGAACCATCGGGCGTCTCGACCGGGTAGAAGCTGCAGAGCCAGTACCGGGGTCGCCCCGGATCACGCGGGGTCTCAGCGCGGAACTCCCGGTTGATCAGCCGATCGCCACGGTCCAGAACACGGCGGAACGCGTCGAGTATTTCGGGCGAAATCCGCGGGACAACCTCACCGAGCGGACGGCCGAGGTGAGCCTCGACCGGCATCCCGTTGAATTCGGCGAGCGCCGGGTTGAGCCGGACGTAACGAAGGTCACGGTCGAAGAAGCCGAAGCCGATCGGGGCGTTGTCCAGCAGAGTGTTGAGCAGGGCACGCTCGGCCTCCAGCTCGCCGAGGAGCCGGGTTCGCTCGGCGACGGCTCGCTTGTACTCGGTGATGTCACGGAGGATGCCGGTGAAGATCCGGCGGTCTCCCAGCCTCGACTCGCTGACGGCCAGCTCCATCGGGAAGATCGAGCCGTCCCGGCGACGACCATGGACCTCGCGGATGGTCCCGATGATCGGCGGCTCGCCGCTCTTAAGGTAGCTGGCCAGGCCGCCGTCGTACTCGTCACTCTCGGGGCCAGGCATGAGCAGGCCGAAGCCCCGCCCGATGACCTCTGCGCGATCGTAGCCAAAGATCCGCTCAGCGGCCGGGTTCATCGACTCGACCACGCCCCCCTCGTCGAGCGTGACAATCCCATCGACGGCCGTGTCGACGATCGCCTCAAGGCGAACGGCCGCCTCTCGGACGGCCGCCTCGGCTCGGTTCCGCTCGGTCATGTCGCGCGCGACCTTGGTGAAGCCGCAAAGTCCACTCGCCTCGTCGAAGATCGGGCTCATCACGCCGCTGGCAAAAAATCGGCTGCCGTCCCGGCGCAGGTGCCAGCGCTCGTCGGCGGCTCGCCCCCGCGCCGATGCGATCGCCCTCTCGCTCGCCGGAACTCCGTTGGCCCGGTCCTCCGGCGTGAACAGCACCTCGACATCCTGTCCAAGGATCTCCGACTCGGCGTGGCCAAAGACGTGCTCGGCGCCTGAGTTCCAGCTCGCCACCTTGCCCCGCGGGTCGACCGTGAAAATCGCGACGTCCTTAAGGCTCTCGACCATCCGACGCTGGTTCTCCTCCGCCTCGCGCAACGCCTGCTCGACCTTCTTCCGCTGCGCAATCTCGTACTCCAGCTCACGACGCCGCTCCTCATTGGCGACCGCCGCCCGCCGCGACTCGGCCAGCTCTCGCTCGGTCCGAACCTGGTCCAGAACCCTCGTCACGATCGGTTCGAGATGGTTGAGAAAGTGCTCCGTCTTCGGAACGAAGTCACGGACACCGGCCCGCATCGCCTCGACCAGCAGGTTGTCGTCCTGCATCCCGGTTACAAGGATCGCCGGGACGTCGTGCCCGGCCGACTTCACCCGGCGGAACAACTCCAGCCCACTCGTCCCCGGGCTGAGCTTCTGGTCGAGCACGATCAGATCGATCCCACCCTCGCCAACCCGGCGTAATCCCTCCTCGGCCGTTGCCGCCTCCGCAACGTCGTACCCGGCCCGCTCCAGCCGGATCCGCTCCAGCCGCGAGACCCCAGGGTCATCCTCTACCAGCAGGATCGTCGCCTTATTTTCATTCGTCATTAGTTATTGGTAATTTGTAGTTTGTTCTTTGTTCTCGGCGGTTGCCCGTCCGGGGACCCGGCCCCTTCCGTGAGCGGGCAACCAATAATCAATGACAAATATCCAGGGACAAGGCGAGTATACTATTGAGCCGGCACCCGAACCACCTGGAGGAACAGCCCGAGCCGCTTGATGGCCTCGACGAAGCCCTGGTAGTCGACCGGCTTGGTGATGTAGACGCTGCAACCCAGTTCGTAGCAGCGCTGGATCTCGCGAGGATCGTCGGTGGTGGTGAGCATGATGACCGGGATCAGGGCTGTCTTCGGATCAGCCTTGATCTGGCGGAGGACCTCGACGCCGTCGACTCGGGGCATCTTGATGTCGAGCAGGAGAAGGACCGGCTGCTGACTGGCATTTCGGCCAGCGAACGAGCCTTCGCCGCGGATGAAGTCGAGAGCCTCCTGTCCGTCCTTGAGACGCTCCAGGCCGTTGGCCAGACCGGCGCGCTCGAGGTTGCGTTGCGCCAGGCTGGCATGACCGTCATCGTCCTCGGCGAGGACAATCAGGAGGGGCTCGGTGGGCATGGGTCGCGGTCTCCTCGTTACCATGCATGCGATGCGATCCGGGGCGGATCGATCAGACTCAGCCTCAGTGCCGGCTGAAGGCAACACCGTCGGGGGGCGAGCCGACCAGGCCAAGAGCCGGGGACAGGGACTGTCGCTGGGCTTCGGGCAATGCCACGAAGAACGTGGTTCCCACTCCCGAGGCCGACTCCAGCCAGATTCGCCCGCCGTGTCGCTCAACCATTCTCCGAACCAGGGCCAGGCCGATCCCCTCGCCCTGTGCCACCCCGGCGTGAAGCCGGCTGAACGCTGTGAACATCCTGGGGTGATACGCCTCTGGAATCCCCAGGCCGTTGTCGCGGACCCGGTAGATCCGGAGGCCGGGAGGCAGGCCGTTGCTGTCGGGACCTCGGACGTCGACCTCGATCTTACCAGGGCGGGCCGGGTCCAGGTATTGCACGGCGTTGGCGATCAGGTTGGCGAAGATTTGCTCCACCGCCGTGGGATCGCCCCAGGCCGGTGGTAGCTCGCCGATGGCGACCTCCACCTTCGCCTCGACGATCGAGTCGTGCAGCGCATCGACAATTTTGGAGACCGTCGCCGCGATGTCCACCTCCTGCCACTGGTACTCGACCCGCCCGGCGCGGGAGAGGCGCAACAGCGCGTCGATGATCCGCGCCAGCCGGCCGACCGCCGCCTGGATGAACCGGATCGACTCCTCGATGTCTCGGTCCATCAACTGCATCCCACGCCGGCGGACGAACTCGGGGACATCCTCGCGTTGGAAAAGCTCGCGGAGGTCGGAGCACGACAGACTCAGCTCCTCGCTGAAGCCCTGCAGGTTCACCAGCGGCGACCGCAGGTCGTGCGAGACGCTGTAGACGAACATCTCGTTCTCCTGCTTCTGCTGGCCGAGGTTGTCGGCCATGTCGTGGAACGCCCGGTCGACCTCGGTGATCTCGTCGTGGCCCGAGAGCGGCGGATTCAGCGGCTTCCCCTCGGCGAACCGCCGCGCGTTGTCGCGCAGAACACCCAGCCGTTGAATGATCCCCTGGAGGAACAGGACCGCCAGGATCACCGTCGAGCCGACGATCACGGCTCCGCCGAAGAAGAGGGTCCGTCCCTGGCGGTCGGCGCTGAGGCGCAGCCCCTCCATCCGCCGACGGTCGAGTTCTTCCTCCACGCCCCGGATCGCGTCGATGGTCAACCGGATCACGTTGAGCCGCTCGGCACCCGGGCCGAGCCCGGCGATCGCGCGCGCGCGATCGCCGGCGTGGGCCAGCCGGTCCTCCTCAGCGGCCCAGCCCAGGAACCCGTCGACCTGGCCGGAAAGCTCGGCGATCTTCGGTGCCTGCTCACGGTTGTCGGAGACCAACTCGCGAAGGTCGGCCACCTGCGCCGGGATCCGCTTCAGCGCCGTCTCCGTCCGCCTCGGCAGTGTGCCCGATACCGAGAACACCAGGCCTCGCGTCCCGGCGTAGGCCTCGACCAGGCCCCGATGCAACTCCTCGACCTTGGCGATGACGTCCTTGGTGTGGACGACTCGTTCCTGGGCGCGCATCTGGTCCGTCTGTGCCTTGACCAGCACGGCCAGGAAGACCGCCTGGATCAACAGCGGGACCGCAATGAGCGTCATCCCCTTCTTGAAGATGGTGAACTGCGTATTCATAAAGAATACGGCAGGATACCCCCTCGTTCACGAGGGGGAGGAATGCCGTCCTCCGTTGGTGGTGTTTACATCCGCCACAAATCTGCACATACTGACTCGATCGACAGATAGACCATTGCGAAAATCAAGGCAACCGATCGCGAGATCGGGAATCGGTTCGAAACTCGCGATGGCCTTCCTTCTGTCTGTTGGGTTCCAGGCGGAAACGCGGTCCGGAATATCCGGGCCAGGGCCGTTGTCAAGCGGCCAATGGTAGGGGTCGTTGAGGCCAAAGCCGGTCTCCGGAATTGCGGCTGAGACTGCTTACAAGCCGCCCCCTTCAGAGGGCGGTACTTGACGGACTCTCAGGGTTGGAACCGATACGGGAGCCCTTTATCGCAGGATATCGGATCCGGCGGCCACCTCCAGGTCGAGCCCAGCCCGGCGTTCGTCCAACGCCGGCGGGCTGTCGTGGTCGGCGGCGACCTGTGCCAGAACCGGGGCGAGGCTGGCGAGCTGCTGCCGGGTCTCCAGCAGGGTCCGGCCGACAAGGTCAGCGCCGGCTCCCCGGAGCCGCTCGACCACCGGGTCGATCGAGACCGATGTCGGCTCGTCGGCGGTCGCCTGGCGAAGCGCAGCGGCCTCCGGGCTCTCGTCCGGTGACTCGGCCGCGGTGATGTCCCGCGACTCCCATCGGCCGACCAGGATTTTCAGCTCGGGGAACCGCGCCCGGAGCCGTTTGCAGAGGTATCGAGTGTGCGCCAGGCCGCCAGGGGGCACGGTCAGGATGCAGACCGCCACCGGACACGTGCGGGCCACCCGGTCGAGCAGTTCGCCGGTGAGCGTCCTCGGGTCGATCCGCTCAACCTCCCACCGCAACGGGTCGACAACCCTCAGCAGCATCTCGACCGCCGTATCGTCCTCCTCGTCGTGTGCCGGGCATACGAAGATCGAAATCCTGGGAACAATCGCCGCTTCCAGCTCCGTCGCCCCCTCCGTGTCACTCCTGTCCGCCTCCATGGCCGCCGACGAAATCCGCCCCTCGCCGATATCCTCGACGATCTCGCGGATCGCCTCGAGCGCGTACGACTTGTCCTCGGCCGTGATGTCACCGCTCGACCGGTTCCGCTTGATCGCCGACAGTGCCGGCACAAGCATCGCGTCGTAGATCTGCTCGGGATCTTCCAGCTCGCCCATCTTCTCGATGACCAGACCCTCGGCCTCATCCTGGTCGCGGGCGAGAAGTCGTTGATAAAAACTAATCGATGTGTCAAGAGCCGGCTCGTCGCCCAGCAGAACCGAGAGGAACTCCAGACGGGGGATGTAGCGCCCCAGGACCACCAGACAGACCGTCAGCGGGCTGGAGAGGACCAGACCGATCGGACCCCAGAGGAACGCCCAGAACGCCGCCGAGACCAGCATGGCGATCTCGGAGACCCCCATGCTATGGCCGTAGAGCCGCGGCTCGATGATGTTGGAGATCACCAGTTCCAGCGCCAGGAAGAGCCCAGCGACCGCGAGCGTGGCGCCCCATCCCTCCGACATCGCCAGGCTCAACGAGATCGGGAACGTGGCCGCGAGATACGGACCGATGTACGGCAGGTAGCGGAGCATCGCGCCGAGGAAGCCCCAGAGCATCGCATAGCGGATGCCAATGACCAGCAGCCCCAGGCCGAAGAGCACTCCAAAGCTAGCGTTGACGATCGCCTGCATCAGCAGGAACCGGCTGACCCGGTGCGCCGCCTCGTCGACGAACTTGGTCGCAGCCACGATCTTCCCCTGACCGGCCAGACGGATGATCCGGTTGCGCAGCTCCTCTCGCTTCAAGAGCATGAAGACAACCAGGATGATCGCCAGGGCGAGCTCGCCGAGGTACTCAAGCATCGGACTAAGAAACGCGCTGATCCGCGAGAGCCAGACCGCCCGCTGCGGCTCGATCACGACCGCCGTCGGCGGACTCGACAGCGCCTCATTGACTGCGGTGGCGCCGGCCGATCGCCCTGAGGCCCCGTCGGCACCCGGCTCCTCCTGGGTCACATCGTGGATGAAACTTTGAAGCCGGCCCGAGCCCTCGGTCACCTGCTTGATCGTCCGGACCTTCTCCCGAACCCGGTCGCGGTAGTCGGGAAGTTCCTGGAGCAGGCTGCCAATCTGCTGGGTGACGACCCAACTGATCCCCCCGAGTACGGCCGCCGAAAAGACGACCGCCACGATTACCGAGGCCGACCGAGGCATCCCAAGCTGCCGCAGCCGCCCGACCAGCGGGCTGAGCAGAAACGTCAGGAACCCGGCCAGAGCCACTGGAATGAAGACCGACTGGGCCCAGTACAGCGTCCCAATCACCACGACGCCCACCACCGTCCCGGTCAGCGTCACGATCGCTCGCTGCCAGCCCACACCTATCGTTGGCTTGCTCATGACTTCCCCTCGGCCCTCATCCGTCGCCCGACTCTCGCCGGTGAGCCCGGACCGCGAGAGAGGGAGTCCATCGGTCAAGCAATCGCCAGGCCAAAACCATCGGCGCGAGAATTGCAGCGGGGCCGGGGGCGGCCCGTCAACGGAGCCGCCGGTATGCGCGCACCGACAGCTTCGGTTGTGGGGCAGGGCGCGGCGCCTGTATAGTGAGCTAGATCGTGACCCCAGGTGGGTCTCTTCTCAGAGGAGTATGGCCTGTGAGCGGCAACCAGACGACGACGGGTCCCGAGGTCGCTCCCACGGAGGCCCTACCGGCCGAGGCCGAAGCGGCCGGGACGACCACCCGGCGCCGCGTCCTGATCGTCGAGGACAACGAGACGGCGCGCAAGCAAATCCAGGTCTTCCTCGAGATCGAGCCCGGCCTGGCTGTCGACACGGCCGCCAACGGCTCCGAGGCCCTGAAAGCCCTCGACGAAAAGCCCTACAGCGTGATCGTCACCGACTTGAAGATGCCTCGGGTCGACGGCCTTCAACTCCTCGAAGAGGTCCAGAAGCGACGGCTCCCGGCCGACGTCATCATCACCACCGGCTTCGGCACTGTGGAGCAGGCCGTCCAGGCGATGCGGCTCGGCGCCGTCGACTTTCTCACCAAGCCGATCAACCTCGAGCACCTCAAGCTGGTGGTTCACCGCGCCCTCCGCGAGCGCGCCTTGCAGGACGAGGTCGCCGCCCTCCGCGAGAAGCTGCACGAACTGTACGCCTTCCACACCATCCTCAGCAAAAGCCCGAGGATGCACGGCGTCTTCGAGCTGATCAGCCACGTCGCACCGACCATCAGCACCGTTCTGATCTTCGGCGAGACCGGAACCGGCAAGGAACTGGTGGCGCGCGCCGTTCACGAAGCTTCGCCTCGCAAGGGTAACCCGTTCGTCGCCGTCAACTGCGCCGCGCTCCCTGAGTCGCTCCTGGAGTCGGAACTCTTCGGCCACGAAAAAGGCGCGTTCACCAGCGCCGTCGGCCAGCGCAAAGGACGGTTCGAACTGGCCCACGGCGGAACGATCTTCCTCGACGAGATCGGCGAGATCCCGCTGGCGATGCAGGCCAAGCTGCTCCGCGTTTTGCAGGAGCGTCGGTTCGAGCGGGTCGGCGGGACGCAGACCGTCGAGGCCGACGTCCGTGTGATCGCCGCAACCAACCGCGACCTGCTTAAACTCGCCAAGGACGGGAAGTTTCGCGAGGACCTCTACTACCGGCTCAACGTCGTGAAGATCGACCTCCCACCGCTACACGAGCGGCAGGAGGATATTCCTCTTCTGGCAATGCACTTCGCCCAGAAGTTCAGCCGTCCCGGCGCTCCGCCGAAGGTGATCTCGCCCGAGGCGATGGAACTGCTGCTCCAGCACCGATGGCCCGGGAACATCCGTGAACTGGAGAACGCCATCGAGCGAGCCACAGTCACCTCGCGCGATGAGATGATCCGACCCGAGAACCTCCCTGCCGAAATCCTCAAGCCGAACCGGCCCAAGCCACAGCTTCCGGTCGACCTCTCGCGGCCGTTGACCGACCAACTCAACGAGCTGACAGCCGCCTTCGAGGAACGTTACCTCCGCCGCGCCCTGAAACGCACCCGGGGCCACATCGGCCGGACGGCCCGGCTCACCGGCCTCTCGCGCCGGACCATTACCGACAAAATCGCCCTCTACCAGATCGACAAGACCGAATTCAAGAAGGAGGATTGACGGCCGGCAACCGCCCACCTTACGATCACCACTGGGCGATCGGCCGGGAGGGTGGCAGCACAGCCGCGATCCACGCGATCGGCCTGGGCTCGGCGCTGGCCATTCACGCGGCGATCATCGGATATGTCGCTACAAACCGTACGCGAGCCCGGGCGATCGCCGACGTCAGACCGCGTTGAACCCCGCGCAGCCGACCAGAACACGTCCCGGCCCAAGCACCTCGGCCAGCGCTGCGCAAACCTCCTCGAACTTCGACATCTCGTTCCACTCGGCAAAGCCGGCCTCAGCGAGCCGGCCGGGGAATCCGGTGCGGCGGGTCCGCCACCCGCCCGGCGAGCCATCGCCGATGAGATAGTGATCGAGGATCACCCGGTCGCAGGCGGCGTCGAGCCGCCGGGCAAACGCAGGCAGGTCGGCGATCGGCAGAAGCGGGCTGAGCGTCGCCTGGGTCGGGATGCCGCGCCTCCGAAACGCCCCCAGGACCTCCAGCCGACGCAACGGCGGGCTGGCGTGCGGTGGGAATCCAGGAACGCGGTCCATATCGGTCTCGACTGTCAGTGAGAGCCGGACCCTCCCCCTCGCGGAGAGCTCGGCGATCGGGTCGAGGTCGCGAAGCACCATCGTGTGGTGGCTCTGGATCACCAGGACATCGGGCGTCCGCTCGATCATCGCTTCCAGGAGGGCACGGGTTATCCGCATCGTCTTCTCCTGGGGGATATACGGATCAGTGCTGCTGCTCATGTAGATCCGAAGCGGCCGTGGCCCGCCTCGCGACGGCCT
This sequence comes from Planctomycetales bacterium, assembly GCA_027435495.1. Taxonomy (GTDB): domain Bacteria; phylum Planctomycetota; class Planctomycetia; order Isosphaerales; family Isosphaeraceae; genus JAKAUH01. Next base: position 1,779 of record DAHZZC010000724.1, on the reverse strand, counting down.
CCGGATCCGGTCAAAGTCGCGCCGATAAGCCTCAACGACCCGACCCTTGGCGCCGTAGAATCCCCAGGCCCGGCCCTTCGTGATCCATCGGTTGTGCTGTGCATAGCAATACTGCCCGCAGAGCCCTCCGGCGAAAGCACACCCCCGATAGGCGTTGAGGGTGTGCGTATAACCGGAAGCCAGATACCCCATGGTCGGCGTCAGAATCGTGGCGTTCTCGGCCGGTGGGCCGGGGCTCGAGTCGGGCGGCGCTGGCTCCGGACCAGGTCCAGAATCGTCACCCTGGACCGGATGCCTGGCCACGATGAAGCCTCCTGAGATGGCCTTCGGCCGCGAGGGAATCCTCGGGCGGAGATGAGCCCACAACACCTCGTCACCCGGGGATCGCTGGCGGCCCTCGCACGCCCACATTCGCGATCGACCCGATCCATGGTATGGCAAAGGGGCCTAACGGGAGAAGAATCCTGGCCCCCGGGATTTCAAACCAGCGCCGGGTGCCCATGGTCGCCCGGGGATCGGGCCTCGCCCCCAGCGCGTGCCGACTCCAAATTTCAGAATACATGAATATCTTTCAACAAACAACACTTCCAGACGAGAATTTGCTTGCAACTTACTCGCGGCGCGTCATAATAGGCAGATGAATCGCGGCCGATCGGCACTGCCGGCCGCCCGCGATGAGGATCACAGCAGATGTCGTCGGACGACTAGATGAAGAGCAACCCGGCCGCGGTCGGGAGGCTTGTCGACGAGTAAGCCGACGTGGAGAAATACCCCTGGGTATCTCTCCACGTCGGCTTTTTTTTGGCGCGGGGGCCAGACCGCCGCTCATCGACCCAACGAGGCGAGGGATGCGGCCATCGTTACCCCCGGCGGTCTCGAAAAGGAGAATGTGATGAGTGGGACTTACGCGGCAATCGTGCTCACTCCCGGCGGGGTCATCTCCTGGCTGGTCGTGGGCCTGGTGGCAGGCTGGTTGGCGGGCCTGGCGATGAAGGGGAGCGGCTTAGGCGTGCTCGGCGACATCATCGTCGGGCTCATCGGCGCGTTCCTGGGCGGGGCGCTTGCGGGCTTCTTCGTCGATGGATCGACCGCATTCTGGGGGAGCATCGTCGTCGCCTTCGTGGGGGCCTGCGTGCTGATCGCCCTGCTTCGGTTCATCGGAGGCCGAAGGGCGACGCTGCGGACGTAACGTGACGTGACGTCGGGATCGAGACGATGACGATCCGGCCTGACCACGCCGGCCCGGACCATCGCAGATACGACACGGATGGCATTACGGCACGGATGACACCACGAGACCGTTAAATAGGAGGATAGGATCATGACCACAACCACCAAGGACCCCGCATCGACGGCAAGGAAGCGGACTCCGTCGGACTACCACCACCGGGCCGCTGCCGCCCACGCGGCCGCCGCCCATCACCATCTCGAGGCGGCTCACCACCATGAAGTGGGCGAGCACGAGCCAGCCCGGAAGCACGCCGAGGCCGCGAACCGGCACGGCGAGCAGGCCCACAAGCACGCGACCGATGCACACGCTCACTCGGGCGAGTGAGGCCGCCTCTTCGATCCTCGAGGGCCCGGGTCACAGAGGGGCCCGCGGCCCTCATCGTCATGATATTTTGATCCATGTTTCCTCTTTAATACCATTCTAAATCCACGGCCTTTGGCCGTGCGACCCGAAGAGCTTCGAGCGATCCGGCGTGCTTTCCTCCGAGAAACGATTTGAGATCGGCCACGCCGATGGAAGACGTCAAGCAAACGTACGACCGAGTCCGT
>DAHZZC010000723.1 GCA_027435495.1 Planctomycetales bacterium | reverse complement strand
CGAGGAGGCCGCCGAGGTTGTCGAGGCCGGCGACGAGGCGGGCGACGCCGGGCGCGAGCACCTGGTCAAGGAGGTCGCCGACCTGGTCTTCCACGCGATGGTCCTGCTCGGGCATCGCGAGGCCCGGTGGGAAGACGTCGAGGTCGAGCTAGGGCGACGGTTCGGCATCAGTGGGATCGTCGAGAAGGAGTCACGCGGAAAGGCGTCGGGCTGAGATGAACGATCGGGTTGTGCTGGCGATGAGTGGAGGCGTGGATAGCTCGGTCGCCGCTGCGCTTCTGAAGGAGCAGGGTTACGACGTCGTCGGTCTCTTCATGAGGACCGGGGCGCACGCTGCCGACGAGGAACGTCGGTCGAAGACCTGTTGCAGCGTCGCCGATGCCCTCGACGCGCGGGCGGTTGCCGATCGGCTCGACATCCCGTTCTACGTCCTCGACTTCGAGCGCGAGTTCGGCCGGATTCAGGACGACTTCGTCGAGGAGTACTTCGCGGGTCGAACGCCGAACCCGTGCGTTCTCTGTAACATCTGGCTGAAGTTTGGCAAACTCTGGTCGTATGGCAAGCAGGTTGGGGCCGACTTCGTGGCGACCGGCCACTATGCCCGGATCGCTCAGGCCACCGACGGGACGCACCGTGTCGCTCGTGGGGCCGACGCGGGGAAGGATCAGTCGTACGTCCTGTTCGGCCTGAGGCGCGAGGTCCTGCCGCACGTTTTGTTCCCGGTCGGCGGATTCGCCAAGGCCGAGATCCGGCAGATGGCCCGCGACCGCGGGCTGCCCGTCCACGACAAGCCCGACAGCCAGGAAATCTGCTTCGTCCCCGACGACGATTACCTGGGTTTCGTTCGGGCGCGTCGCCCGGGTCGGGAGACGGCGGGGCGGATCGTGGACGAGTCAGGGAAGGTGGTCGGGCTGCACGAGGGGATCGAGGCGTTCACGATCGGCCAGCGCAGAGGGCTGGGCGTCGCAGTCGGTGAACCTCGGTACGTCGTCGCGATCGAGCCGATCTCCCGGACGGTGACGATCGGCCCTCGTGAGCAACTCGACAGCCCTGGCCTGATCGCCGAGCGGTTCAACTGGCAGGGTCCGGAGCCCGAGCCGGGGCGACCGATCGCCTGCCTGGCGCAGATCCGTGCCCGACACCGGGCGGTCCCAGCGACGGTCGAGGCTCTCCCCAACGGCGGGGCACGGGTTGCGTTCGAAACGCCTCAGCCGGCCGTCACGCCGGGGCAGGTTGTGACGGTTTATCAGCACAGCCTGGTGCTCGGCGGCGGCTGGATCAGGGCCGCGGAATCGGCGGCCGTTCGTTGACCGACGCTGGCGCGATCTCTCGGGCCCGCTCGGCAATCGTCCTGAGGTGCGCCCGGACCGATTCGAGGAGAGCCATCCACCTTGACCGGAGCGATTCGGGCTCGTTGTGTGCGAGCAGGTGGCGGAGGTCGATCCCGAACGGCTCGTATTCGGCCCGGTAGCCCCCTCTCCGCATCAGGAGGACCATCAGCAGCCCGGCGGTCGAGTTGTGGGTGTGGACGTAGAACCGGGTCGCCTTCAGGTGCGCGGGCTGGTTCTTGCAGAGCCATCGGATAACCTCCATCCCGCAATCGACGTCGGCGCTGTCCACGTAGATCCGGCCGCCGAGGTCGTGATCGAGGTGGATCTCGTCCCAGGGCTCGGCGAGGCAGGCGAGGCAGTCGGGGACGTTCGTCACCCAGACGGCCCTCGGGTGTTCTCGAAGAAAGAGCGAGGCACGTCTCGGGTCGTCGTCCAGGAAGAGCACCCGCGCCTGATATAGCCGAGGGAGCCAGCGAACGACCCTCGGCCGCCGTCGGGTTGACGGCGAACGGCAGGGTTCAACAGGCGGGACCTGGGGCGTGCCGGTCATGGGACTCCCGGTTTGGAAGCGGACTCGCGGTGCCGGTCGATCGGCGGCTGAGATCGTGCACTGACTCCCGGCGCGGTCAATCTTCGAGCGGATATTCCCAGATGGAAAGACCCTTTGCCGAGAGTTCCTGGAGCCTCAGGAACCCCCGCGTGACCCGCCGTTCCTCCTCGGCAACGAAATCCGGATCGAGCCCCGCCTTCGCGAATGGTCCCTCCGTCACGACGACTGGCTCGAACCCTTCCACAACAATGAACTGAGCGAGACTCGGCTCGCACCGGATATGGTGTTCGGGCATCCGGTCGAGCTGCTCGGCCTTCACCTCACCCAGCACATAGCGCAAGTATAGTCCCGAATCGGCGATCTCCTCCACTTCTCCTCCGCACACGACGCAGAGGTATCCCTGTTCACAAACGGCCATCGCCGGTGCCTCCGTTCTCCCTCCCGATCGGCGATACGGACGTCGCCGCGATCAGGCATTCATGATAACGGCGGATGATCGAAGTTCGATAGCCAGCGTTTGACTTTCTGGGTAGAAAGTGAAATGCTTATTGGGGAAGACAGGGAGGTCTTCAGCATGGCGGATCTCGCAGGAATGCTCGGGGCTAGCAAGTCGGCTTCGACGCTCCTGATCCTGTTCATCCCGAGCAAGGATCGGAGCGATCAGGCAATCGATCAGGAATACTGGGTCGATGAGGCTCTGAAGGTGCTTGGGACCCTGTTCGGAGGGGCTACGGCATTTCCGCAGGGGCGTGGGATCTGGCGAGATGACGCCCAGGGCGGTCGGCTCCTCCTTGATGAGCCGGTCATTATTCAGTGCTACACGAGCGAGTTGTTGCTCAAGGAGCGGATCGGTCCGCTTCGAGATTTCCTGCATCGAATGGGGCGTGAAGCCCGGCAGGGGGCTATCGGGCTGGTGATCGATCGGGATTACCTCGAGATTGGATTCCCGATGGACGAGTCCCCGACATCTCGACGGCCGAAGGGAAAGAGACGGAGGTAAGGGACCATGGCGAAGGACATCGATAAGATCGCCTCGGACCTGGGCGCCGAAGTGGTGGGACGGGTCCCCGAAACCGGAGGCGGTGCCTTCGGCGCGTCGCGACTGACGCGACTCGTCACCATGCTGCAAGCCCGCCTCGAGCCGGGGCCGGGGCTCCGTCCGGGCCGTCCGACCGATTCGAACTGGGTCCGGCATCCCAAGATTCCGATGAGCGACGAGACTCATCGCCGACTGGAGCGCCTGGCCGATCGGAGTCGTTCCCGGGGGCGCAAGGTCAGCCCGATGCAGATCGCCGCTCACCTGCTGGAAGAGGCTCTCGCCGGCATCCCCGATCGATGATTCATCAGCCAGATGGCCGGGGACGTCACCCTTCAAGCGCCGACCCCGGCCATCTGGCCTCTGCCTTGCGAGGCTAAAACAGGATGTTACTTCTGCCAGACTTGAAGGGCTAAGATGCACACTTGAAGCCCGCCAACGATCACGAGAAGTATTGTCAAGCGATTGAGTCTCTCGGCAGTTTTGCTCTGTTGAGCCGCCAGTGCCGCTTGGAGTCGTAATTCGGCGTTGCGCCGTTCGTCAGGGTTTCCGAAGCCATTGCCAGGTGCGAAATCCTCAAGCATGACCTGAACATCGTCGTGTCTTGTCATTGCCGTCCTCGGGTGCTAAATGACCGGTCACACGCGAATAGACGCGACTCTGAAGAGTATTCGCGAAGATCGAAAGAGGGATTTCGCGAATCGACCCCTAGATCCGAGGCACGCCGCTTCTCTCCCAAAGATCGGGGGCGATCCTCCCGGCCGATCAGGCCAGGACGTCTTCCATCGTATAAAGCCCCGGCGGCTTGTGGGCGAGGAACTTCGCGGCGTCGAGGGCACCCCGGACGAACCCGTCGCGGTTGATCGCCCGGTGGCCCAGTTCGAGCGTCTCGCCCATCAGCGAGAAGATGACCTGGTGCTCACCAGGGCAGTCGGCCACCCGCAAGGCATGGATGCCGATCTCGCCCGGCGATCGGACCCCAACCGATCCCGGCGCACCGGGGATCAGCCGGCTCGCGGCCAGCCCACGGCCCGCGACCTCGCCCAGTCGGATCGCCGTTCCGCTTGGGGCGTCCTTCTTCGTCCGGTGATGCCGCTCGACGATCTCGACGTCTGCCGAACTGCCCAGCACCCGCGCCGCCTCGCCGACCAGCTTCATCAGCAGGTTCACGGCCCGGCTCATGTTCGGGGCGATCAAGAGCGGGATCTCGGCCGAGGCGGTTTCCAACTCCTGTCGCTGCTCCGGCTCTAGCCCCGTCGTCCCGACGACCAGCGGCACCCGGTTCTCCCGACACCATCGGCCGATGGAGAGCGCCGCGGCCGGCGTCGAGAAGTCGATCATTGCATCCACATTCGATCCGGACGGGACCTTCTCACTCACCGCGATTCCGAGAGGAGCCAGCCCGACGGCCGTCCCGGCGTCGTGGCCGAGTGCCGGATTTCCGGAGTGTTCCAGCGCTGCCGAGAGAGCCAAAGCGGGATCTTCGGCCAGCAACTGGATCAGCCGACGACCCATCCGCCCCATCGCGCCGTGGATTCCGACGCCGATCCGACCTCCCGACACGGTATCACCCCTCCCGAAAATGGTTGGAACGCGATCACGCGGGCGCCGATGCCTCTGAGTACAGCGCGATCGTTCGAATGATGTCGTCGAGGTCATTGGCGACCACGACCGGACGGTTAGCAAAGCCGGCCCGCTTGACCCCTCGGCTGCCGAGGACCGAGTCGAAGAGGTCCTGATCGCCGCTGTGATAGGCGACCGTTGCGGTCGGGTCCTTGAGCTGGTGCCCGGTGAGGATGCAGACGACCCGGTCGGATGGGGCGATGACTCCCGCCTCGCGGAGTCGCTTCGCACCCGCGACGCTCGCGGCGCTGGCCGGCTCGCCGCCGAGCCCGCCCGCGCCGACCCTCGCCTTGGCGTCCATGATCTCCTGGTCGCTCACCATCTGGACCACGCCACCGCAGAAGTGCAAGGCGCGCAAGCACTTTTTCAAGTTGACCGGGCGGTTGATCTCGATGGCCGAGGCAATCGTCGACGCCTTGATCCCGTCGGCGTCGAGGTGGGTGTAGTAAGAATCCACTGTTGACATCTCGGGCAGGCCGTCAAGCCAGGCCAGCTTTCGATGGCCGACCAGTTCGTCGAGGGTCCGCGCCCCGCTTGCGTTGATGACCGCGAGGCGAGGCACCCTGTCGATGAGCCCGAGGTACTTCAGTTCGATGAAGGCCTTACCGAATGCACTGGAATTGCCGAGATTGCCGCCTGGAACCACGATCCAGTCGGGAACCTCCCAGCGGAGGGCTTCAAGGATGCGGAAGATGATCGTTTTCTGCCCCTCCAGGCGGAACGGATTCACCGAGTTCATCAGGTAGATGCCCAACCGGTCGGCCACCTGTCGGACCCGCTGCATCGCGTCGTCGAAATCGCCGACGATCTGGATGGTCAGGGCCCCGTGGTCGAGCGCCTGAGCGAGCTTGCCATAAGCAATCTTCCCCGAGCCGATGAAGATGATCGCCCGGAAGCCCAGGTCGGTCGCGGAGCAATAGACGGCGAGCGCTGCCGAGGTGTTCCCCGTGCTGGCGCACGCCACGCGATGTGCGGAGACCATTCGTGCATGTGTGAACGCGGCGGTCATGCCGTTATCTTTAAAACTTCCCGAAGGATTCATCCCCTCGTACTGGAGCCAGAGGCGGCCCTGGTTGAGGCCGACGTATTGGGCGACCTTGTCGGCCGGTTGGAGAAGAGTCTGGCCCTCGCCGATGGTGACGATGCTTTCGGGGGGAGCGAATGGGAGGAGGTCGCGGAACCTCCAGACGCCGGAGAAGTTCAAGGGCTCGTGGCGGTCGGCCCATCGCGTCTGGAACTGGGCGAGGCGATCGGGAACGGGGAGGCGGTCCCAGTTGTAGACGACGTCGATCAGGTCGGCACAACGTGGGCAGGCGAAATGGGTTTCGTCGACGCCGAAGGTAGCTGCGCACGTCGGATTGATGCACTGCTGGTAGGCGGCGGTTTGCACGGAAGCGGGCGCGGGTGGGGTCGTCTGCTGGATCATCGGTCGGTCGCTCGATCGCTGGCTGAGGCCGGGACGGGGGCGGCCCGCCGGCCCGGATGCTGCTGGGCCCCCATGCCCCCACTCTACGACCGGCCGTCCCCGCGAGCAAGCGACGATCGCCGGGGAGGGCCAGGGAACTGGTATGGCCGGACCCTATTGTTCATTAACCCGAGAATTCAATTGCATGAGCCGAACAAGAGGTCTTGACGACTCCTAGGCATAAATCTATTATAAGCTGTAGCGATTCTTAACTGGTCGGAAAGGGCCCCGGCCGCGCGAGCATCGCTCGACGGAAATCCCCAGTCCATAGCGATTTGAGGTAAAGCAATGCCTCCCTCCACCACGAAGTCCTCCCGGTCGTCGAAGTCGTCCGGCGGAGCGGGCGGTCGTACCACCGCCGAGATCCGCCGCGTCGCGGAACTGTTGAAGCAGGTCTCCGATCCGACCCGTCTCCAAGTCCTCATGCTGTTGAGTGAAAAGGAACGGAACGTCACTGAGTTGTGCGCCGATCTAGGCACCCAGAGCCAGCCCGCTGTCAGCCACCATCTGGCGCTGCTGCGGCATGGCCGGCTGATCGAGCCCCGTCGCTCGGGGAAGCATAACTTCTACGCCCTGACCGAGGCTGGTCGGGAGCTGGCGCAGGTTGTCAATTCGGTTGTGAGTTGAGTTGAGCGGATCGAGGGGTGGTGTCGGTTGGGGCTGGCCTCCGCGAAACGGTCTCCCGGTAGGGTCGTTCGCGGGGGCGAGCCCGCTTCAGATTTGGGGTTATCTCCTGACCCACTGCTTCAATCGGTCGAGTCCGATCGCCAGGTCGCGCAATCGTCCCGACTGGTCACCGACCTCACGCTCGATGACGAGCGGACCGGAATAGCCAATGCTTTCCAGCGCGGCGAGGAATGCGGGGATATGGACCTCGCCCTCGCCGAGCGGAACCTCCTCGCCCCAGGTTCCCGGGACACGGGGACGTCGGGCGTCTTTCAGGTGGACGGATCGGATATCGGCTCCGAGGATCGCGACGGCCCGGATCGGGTCGCCCATGTCGTAGAGCCGCATGTTCGCCGGGTCGAAGTTGACCCGGATCGACGGCGATTTGAGGTCATCGAGCGTTTGGCGGAGGAGTTCGGCGGTCTCCTGACCGGTCTCGAACGCGAGCGTGATGCCTGCCTCGGCGGCGAGCTGTCCGGCCCTGGCGAGGGTATCCAGCATCGACGATCGGCCCGGATCTCCGGGCTCGGGGAGGAATCCGGCATGGAGGGTCAGGTCCTTCAGGCCGAGAGCCCGCGTTCGTTCCAGACCCCATCGAAGGCGGTCGAGCCGCTCGGCCCGGGTGGCAGGATCGCCGAACCCGCCGGTCCGCCGGATGGTCTCGGGGGTCGTGTAATCCTCGCCCGGGAAGCCCAGCATGGCGCCCGTCATCATGATTCCCGACGCCAGAGCGGCCCGCGGCATGTCATCTCCCTCGTCCCAGCTTGCGTGATGGGGGTCTCCGCAGGCGATCTGCACGACGTTGATCCCGAGGCGGTCGAGCAGGGTGCGCAGCTCGGCGATGCTTCGGACCTGGAGGCTCCAGCTACAGAGGCCAATGATCCCAGGGGCCACGGCCGGCTGGTTCGGCTCCGGCGTTCGCGACATGTTTGTTCTCCCCACGGCCGACGGCCGCGCACGGTCCTCCGACGATCCACCCCGGATCGTGTCGATCGGCGATCATAGCGACCGGGGCGCGCCCTCGCGACCTCCTGTCGGTGTCTGGTGAGGGAATCGGGGGTGATCCCGCGGGGATCGAATTAGAGGGAGGTGAGCAGCTCGACCGATTGCGTCTCGCGCGGGGGCGTGGACTGGAGCGAGTCTCGGGCGAGGACAACGCGGTTGCGGCCACTGGCCTTGGCCTGATAGAGGGCCTCGTCGGCGGCCTCGATCAGCTCGATCGGGGCGACGGGCCAGCCTGGCGGGCCGTAGGCAAGGCCGATGCTGACGGTCGCGTGGATCTCGTCGCCGGCCGCTCGGATCCGCCGGGAGGCGACGCCGGATCGGATTCGCTCGGCACGGTCGGAGGCAAGGTCGAGCGAGCCGGCCGGCAGTGCGACGATGAATTCCTCACCGCCGTACCGCGCCACAAGGTCCTCGTTTCGGGTGGATTCACGGATCACGCCGGCCACCTCGCGGAGAACGACATCGCCAACCAGGTGTCCGTGGCGGTCGTTGATCCGTTTGAAATGGTCGACGTCGGCCATCATGACCACCAGACCGAGCCCCTGCGCGGAGGCACTGGCGGCCAGCCGGCCGACCTGTCCAAGGAAGTAGGCGCGATTATAGGCGCCGGTGAGGCCGTCCCGGACGGTTCGCTCGAACATCTCGCGCTGAAAGTGCTCGTCTGAAGAATCCAGGCGAACCAGCTTCAGGACGACACCGCTCCCAAGCTGAATGCGGTCGCCGTCCTCGACCGGGAAGGTCCGGCCAGGGGCGAGCCGGTCGCCGTTGAGAAACGTACCGTTGGTGCTGGACTCGTCCGTGACCGTGACCTGGCCGTGCGCATCCATCCGGACGATCGCGTGGCGTCGGGAGACGGTCATATCATCGAGTGGGAAGGTATTTTCGCTCGATCGGCCGAGGCTGGCGCCTTCGTCACCCATCCGGAGCATCGTCCCGGGGATGCCACCACGGATGACGATCAGGTAGGCGGAGTGCCGGGCACCCGGTCGGTGCTCGGCACGGCCGGCGAGGATGGGCGATTCGCAGAACTGCGTGCTGGCTTTCGCATCCATGTTGGGACCCCGCTCGACGGATCCGTCGCCCTCGACCTGGGCGAGGTCGGTCCGCGCGCCGTCGTCGCGCAACCCTAGGTCGCGGGGCGGGAGGCGTCAAATCGAGCGGGGCGGGATGCGGACGGACCTCCGGATTACTGGCCGGGCTCCTCGTAAACGCCCGGAACGGGCTCGTCGGAGAGGGGCGGGACGGGGGGCAGTTCGACCGAGTTGAGGCCGATCATCGCCTGGATCGAGGACGGCTCGATCTCGCCGAGGATCAGGTCCGTCGTCACGAAGGCGCCGATCCCGTCGATGGAAGCGTCGACACCGAAGGCTTCGGTCTCGAACCCCGGCGCGGGCGCAGCGAACGGTGGGGCCGGTGACAGGGCCGGCCTGGGGACCGAAGGGGCCGGTACCGCGGCCTGGCTCTGAGCCTCGGGATCGGTGTGAGAGTGCGAGAGCGAGACAGGCCGGCGGCGATCGAGAAGGTGGCCGACGTCGAATCGCTCGCCAATGTAGTGGCGCCGGACATCGGGATTGTTGAGAATTTGCTCGCGATTCCCGTAGGCGAAGACGCGTCCCTCGCGGATCAGGTAGCAGCGGTCGGTGACCTCAAGAGTCTCGCGGAACTGGTGGTCGGTCAGCAGGATGCCGATGTTGTAACGCTCGACCAGGTCGCGGATCTGGTCCTGGATCTCGGCGACCGTCTTCGGATCGATGCCGGCGAACGGTTCGTCGAGCATGATGAGCTTCGGTTCGGTGATCAGCGATCGAGCGATCTCGAGCCGGCGACGCTCGCCACCGGAGACCCGGTTGGCCTTGGTCTTGCGGATCTTGGTCAGGCCGAACTGGTCGAGAAGCTCGTCCTGCCGATCGCGCCGCTGCTTCCTCGTCAGGTCGCTGCGGGTTTCGAGGATGGCCATCAGGTTATCCTCGACGGAGAGCTGCCGGAAGACGCTCGCGTCCTGGGCCAGGTAACCCATACCGGCTCGGGCGCGAAGGTACATCTGCATATTGGTGATGTCGCGGCCGTCGAAGAAGACCTTACCGCCATCGGCGGGAATCAGGCCGATGGTCATCCGGAAGCTGGTGGTCTTGCCGGCGCCGTTGGGTCCGAGCAGGCCGACGACCTCGCCGCGGTCCACGTCAAAGTCGACCCCATTGACGACCTGACGGCGTCCGTACCATTTCTCGAGGCCGCGGACATCGAGCAGTGGCATGAGCCGATCCTCCTTGATCGCGATACCTGGCTCCCCGGCCAGGCGATCCCACCCGCGCATCCGGCCGGCCGGGGAGGGTCATCGGATCCACTTCATCCGCTCGAGATAGGGCCGGAACGGAAACCGAAAGTCGCGGCCCCAGGCGATCTCGGGCCAGACCGGAACGCCGTGCGGCCAGTAGATGAAGAAGGCCTTGCCGGTAAGATACTGGCGCGGAACCTCGTACGTTCGCCGGCTTCGGCTTTCGTCCCAGGAGATGTCGCGCTCCCCCCAGCGACGACTATCCGAACTGCACGGGCTGTTGTCCCCCATCATGAAAAACCGATCGGCGCCGATCTCGAAATCGCGACGGCCCGGCCGGGTCATCTTTGAGAACCGGGAGGGGTCGCCCAGCAGGTCGAAGAGTTCCGCCGGGGTCGAGGGCGTCCGCTCGTTCCACGCCAGTTCGAAATCGTGCTTGCCGGGCTCCTGGGTATAGTAGATATCGCGCTTCAGGACAAGATCGGCCGTCTCGATCGTCGCATGACGCACGGCGATCGCCGCGGGGGTCAGGTCGGCCCCCGTTGGGACCGGTTCAACCTCACCGTCCTCGTAGGTGAATCCCTCGCCGCCAACCGGACGACCGTCAACCACCAGCGTCAGCCGGTTGTCCACATTGGCGAACTCGACCTGGTGCCGCCCCGCTCCCTTGATCGGCGTCGCGACCTGGCCGAGAACCTCATCTCCCCGGGTAAACGTCGCCTCACCGGTCGCCAGGTCAACTGTACAGCGATGGGCCACGCCCCCCTCGATCAGCTCCCAACGGATCGAGCCGCCCGCCTTCACTTCCTTGATGTCGAGGTGGGATTGGAGGGTCAGATCGCCGACCCAGTCCGCTTGCATCCAGGGAGCGAGCCGGTCCTGAGGGTTGGGGATGTTGGTGTTGTACGAGTAAAAATCGGTGACGAGAGTTGGGCGGGGTGCCCGCGGCTCTCGGCCCTCGAGGATCGCGTCCCATTGCTCGGGGTCAGGGACCAGGTGGCTGTACCTGAGTTCGGACCAGTCGGTGCTTCCCTCGGACCGATACTGGCGTTCAGAAGCGGAGGCCGTCCATCCCGAGCCGCTGCGCCATCGGGCCCACTCGGGGCGATCGGCCAGGGCCCGGGGTCGATATCGGTCGTCGTGGACCGTGATCTGCATCGACGACTGGTGTTTCCACGGCTTCCGGGCCAGGACGAACCGATCTTGCCCCGGCGCCCGGAGGTAGAGGTCGCCGTGGGCGATCCGGAGTGTCTCGCCGGGGAGACCGACCAGCCGCTTGATGTAGCTGACATCCGGGTCTTCGGGATATCGGAAAACGACCACGTCCCACCGCTCGGGGGAACCGCTGCCGGGGAGGAACGGCAGGTCGTAGGGGAACATCATCACCAGGATGCGATCCCCCTTGAAGCTCGGCTGCTCGGCCAGCGAGCGGTCGAGGAACCGGCAGTTCACACAGAGGCCCGCCTCGACGTCGCGGTTCGGATAGCCCGATGCCTCGACCTCGCCCGAGGCGTTCACCGCGTAGACGAAGCCACACTGCGGGCAGGCGACCTCCTTGTGGCGGCCCATCAAGGTCGGCGCCATCGAACCGGTTGGGATCACGAACGCCTGCGCCTCGAAACCCCGGACCACCAGCGCCAGGATGAACGCCACGACAATCGCCTCGACGGTGTCGCGGTAGCTCTCCTTCGGCGGTTCGGCCCGGCCGGTCATGGTGGCGGATGGCGGAGTGGCGGAGGACCGTCCCATCGCGTGGCTTTCCCTTTCGTGATCGCGCCCCAACCCGACGGGCCCATTTGTCATCGCATCACCGTCAATGGCACACTCTCAACGAATGTAACGGATCCGGCGGGGATCGGGAACCCAGCAAACCGATCGCCCAAAGACCTTGAGCGGCACCAGCGCCCCCGGCAGGTGGACCAGAAACGGCTTGCCCAGCAGCATGGAACCCGGAACTACCGGCCCCACTCCCCAGAACCGCGAATCGTTCGAGACCGGACTGTTGTCGCCCAGCACGAAAAACTCGTCTGGACCCAGATCGACTGACGAATGGATGGATCGTCCCGCCCTCGGCATCCCGGCGAGCGTTGCTGTGTAGTAGATGTCTCTGTATATCTTCAGGTTGTGGATGGTGAGGGCTCCGCCGTCGACTCCCAGGCCGATCGGAGCCTCGCCGCGGCCCAGACCGCGCCGGGGGTGCTCGTAGTCGTAGGGCTCGAAGAGCGATTCCCCGTTGATGGCGACGGTGACCCGGCGGTCGAAGGCGGAGGCTTCGAGCCGGACGGATTCGGGCCAGGGATTATCGCCCTGGAACGGGTTCGAGCGCTCGACGATCGGGACCCGGACGCCGTTGTGCATCAGCTCGACGTGTCCCTTCAACCCGACCGGGATCCGGGTGACAAACTGGTCGGCTCCGCTGCGGAGGGCGACGGAGAGGGCCTCCACTGATCGATCGGCGGTGATCTCGGCCTCGAGGCCGAGATCGGCGATCTCGTTGTCGGAGGGCATCTCGCCGCCGTTGTAGGCGTAGAAGTCGCGGACGGGTCCATAGCGACCGCGGTGAGGATCCCAGTGTTGATAGATCACCCAGTCACCGGGCCCGATGCCGGACCGGGCCTGGTGGACGAACCCGCCCCCCGACCGCGACCATCCCGTTCGGGCGGATCGATAGCCCCACCCCGATCGGAAAGTCCAGCGCGGGAAGCGGTCGGCGTCGCGGGGCTCGAAGCGGCTCTCGTGGACCGGGATTCGGAGGGCGCGCTGATCTTGCAGAGACTTTCTGAGGATCTGGCCGTCGGCGTAGACGTCGCCTGCCTCGATCTGGATCGATTCGCCGGGAAGGCCGACCACCCGCTTGACGTACGCCTGCGAGGGGTCGCCAGGATAGTGGAAAACGGCGACCTCCCACCGATTCGGCGGGCGGAAGTCGTACAGGAACTTCTGGACCAGGACCCGATCGCCGCCGCACTCAACGGCCGGGACAGAATCGAGTCCGGTCTCGCCGCAGTTTGGGCAGACGGCCGGTCCTGAAAGCCCCTCCTCGTCGATCCCCACGTCGAACGGGCAGCCGCAGTTCGGACAGACGATCTCGCGGTGCCATCCCAGGAGGGTGGGTGCCATCGAACCCGTCGGCACCACGTACGCCTCGGCCGAGAACGTCCGGACCACAATCACGCAGAGGACCAGCAGTACCAGCAGTTCGACCGTCTGGCGCACCGGACCCGTCGCCGGTCTCTCATTCCGGCTGGATTCGCAGGTATCGCTGAGGGTTGGATCTGCCATCGGGGATCAGGTCTGGCTGACTCCATCAATCCTCGCTGTCATCCAGCACGGAGAGGAACGCTTCCTGCGAGATCTCGACGTTCCCCACCTGCTTCATACGCTTCTTCCCCTCTTTTTGCTTTTCGAGGAGCTTGCGTTTTCGGCTGATGTCGCCGCCGTAGCACTTGGCGGTGACGTTTTTCCGGAGCGCCGAGATCGTCTCGCGGGCGATCACGCGGCTGCCGATGGCCGCCTGGATGGCGACCTCGAACTGATGGCGCTCGATTTCCCCCCTGAGTTTCTTGACGAGCTTCCGCCCGCGTCGGTCGGCGTGGGCCTTGTGGACGACCGTGGAGAGGGCGTCCACCTTCTGGCCGGCGACGAGGATATCGAGCCGGCAGAGGTCACCGGCCCGGTAGCCGATGACCTCGTAATCCATGGTCCCGTAGCCTCGGGTCGCGCTCTTCAACTTATCGTAGAGGTCATAGATCATCTCGGCGAGGGGCAACTCGTAACTGAGGATGGCCCGGGTCGTTGAGAGATACTCGGTCTTGAGATAGATTCCGCGGCGATCCTCGCAAAGCTGCATGATGGCGCCGATGCCATCGGTGGGGACAATGAAGTTGACGCGAGCGATCGGCTCGCGGAACTCCTCGATCAGCCCGGGGTCGGGGATGCGGGTGGGGTTGGAGATGTGGAGCGTCTCGCCCTTGACGGTGAGGATCTCGTAGGTGACGTTGGGGGCCGTCTGGACGAGCGAGAGGTTGCTCTCGCGCTCGAGCCGCTGCTGGACGATCTCCATGTGGAGCATGCCGAGGAAGCCGCACCGGAAGCCGAAGCCGAGGGCGTCGGAGGTCTCGGGCTCGAACGAGAAGCTGGAATCGTTGAGCGAGAGCTTCTGGAGGGCGGTCCGAAGGTCGTCGAACTGGTTGTGCGTGGCGGGGAAGAGGCCGCAGAAGACGACGGGGACCGGCTCCTGATACCCGGGCAGGGCGACCTGGGCCGGGCCGGGGACCTGGGTGATCGTGTCGCCGATGTTGACGTCGGAAAGCTTCTTGATGTTGGCGACGACGTAGCCGACCTGACCGACGCCGAGTTCGTCGCAGGGGACCTCGCGAGGACGGAACCGGCCGAGGCCGGTGACCTCGTATTCGGTCTCTCCCGCCATGAGCTTGATCTTCTGGCCGTGGCGGAGGACGCCGTCAACGACGCGGACATACGTCACGACGCCCTGGTAGTCGTCAAACTTCGAGTCGAAGATAAGGGCACGCAGCGGGGCCTTCGGGTCGCCAGCCGGCGGGGGAACCCGCTCGATGATGGCGCGGAAGACGTCGGGGACGCCCAGCCCGGTCTTGGCGCTGACGGCGAGGACCTCGGATGGATCGATCCCGAGGCTGGTGAGGATCTCTTCCTTGACCTCTTCGGGGCGGGAGGCCTGCATGTCGATCTTGTTCAGCACTGGGACGATCGCCAGGTCGCCGCCGACGGCGAGGAAGGCGTTGGCGACGGTCTGGGCCTGCACGCCCTGGGTGGCGTCGACCAGGAGGATGGCCCCCTCGCAGGCGGCGAGGCTCCGCGAGACCTCGTAGTGGAAGTCGACGTGGCCGGGCGTGTCGATGAGGTTCAGCTCGTAGGTCTGGCCGTCGAGGATGTAATTAATCGCGACGGCCCGCGCCTTGATCGTGATCCCGCGTTCGCGCTCCAGGTCCATGTCATCGAGGAGCTGCTCCCGGAACTCGCGCTGCGTGATCGCGCCGGACTGGAGCAAAAGCTGATCGGCCAGCGTGCTCTTGCCGTGATCGATGTGGGCGATGATTGAGAAGTTTCGGATGAACTTCGGGTCGAAAGCCATATGCGGGTCCATACCCCTCGGGTGCGGCCGTCTTGGCCCGGCTGGCCGTTCAGGATCAGGGAAATTGGGAGACTTCGTGGATCACAGGCGAGGCGTTCCTGGGGATGCGG
The DNA here is from genome assembly GCA_027435495.1 of Planctomycetales bacterium. Taxonomy (GTDB): domain Bacteria; phylum Planctomycetota; class Planctomycetia; order Isosphaerales; family Isosphaeraceae; genus JAKAUH01. The sequence goes on along the minus strand of DAHZZC010000723.1, from coordinate 3,432 downwards.
GCGCATCGGGGGCGCACTTGCATGCTGGATGATTATATTGGACGAGGTCAACGCCGAGAAGTCGGGTTCCGCGCCGCCCGGATTCCGGTGGGGCTCTCGAATCGATCGCGAAAGCGCGAAACGACGAAAGCGTGAAAAAAGCAGGGGACCTTTCCGCGTCGCCTGCCTCCCCTCCGTTTCGTGCTTTCGCGCTTTCGTTGTTTCGTATTTTCGTGGTCGAATGGATGGCGAGCGACCTTTGCCCCCGATGGTCCTCGCGGTTGGATGCGCTGCTCCTGGAGCGTCGAATCCTGGTGCGGATTCCAGCTCCGCCTCACCTGGACTCGGGAGGTCCGGTGTGACGAGGAGCCAGGGGTGGCGGGCGGCGTGCTCAAACTTGTGCACTAATCGTGACTCGTGGGCAGCGAGTCGCCGCAGGTCATGTGCCCTGGCGCTGTTGGAACTTGCGAGGGCGCCTTCCTTTCGATTTCCGCTGGAATTTTGGGCTAATTCTTTTCTAGAAAGCAGCTTGCGATATTCCATAATTTCCACGAATTACTATGCCCTGGGACGAGTTCCCCCGGCATTCTCCTGCATTTCCTGCACGAATCCTGCATTCCACGGGTCGTCCTGGTAGAGTCGCGGAACGTGCGCAGTGCCTCCTCCGGATTCATCATCGATCCATACACGCCCCGAGAGTCGTCCCATGGACCTCACGCGAACACCGTCACCGGCGAACCTCCTCGCCCCCCAGGGCGCGACGACCATCGCCGCCCGGACGTGCCTCCTCGAGGGGCCGGCATTCGACGCCGATGACAACCTGTTCTTCAGCGACATCTTCGGCAATCGCATCTATCGCCTCACACCGGGCAATGACCTGTCGATCTTCCGGGCCGACAGCGGGCGGACCAACGGCAATACCTTCGACGCATCGGGGCGGCTGATTAGCTGCGAAGGCGCGGAGCAAGGTCCGGGCGGCCGAAGGCGCGTCGTGCGCACGGACTTGAAGACCGACCGGGTCGAGGTCTTGACCGATCGCTACGAGGGGAGGCGTTACAACAGCCCCAATGACGTGGTCGTCGACGTCCACGGCTGCGTCTGGTTCACCGACCCGTATTATGAGAAGGACCGGTCGGTGCTGGAGATGGACCAGGAGTCGGTCTACCGGATCGACCCGTCGGGCCACGTCATTCGAGTGCTCAGCCAGCCGCAGATCGAACGGCCCAACGGGCTGGCGATCACGCCCGACGCCCGGACGCTCTACGTCATCGACAGCCACACCCGGCCCGGCGGCAATCGCAAGGTCTGGGCGTTTGACGTGGCCGAGGACGGGCGGCTGAGCAACCAGCGGCTGGTCTTCGACTTCGGCCGGGGCCGTGGCGGGGACGGAATGCGGCTCGACGAGCAGGGCAACCTCTGGATCGCTGCTGGCGTGCTTTTCCCCCGCCATCCCGGCGAGAACGCCGACGTGCCGCCGGGTGTCTACGTCATCACGCCCGGGGGCGAACTGCTGGGCCGCATCCCGATCCCGGAGGACCTCTGCACCAACCTGGCCTTCGGCGGCCCGGGCCGGAAGACGCTCGTCGTCACGGCCGGCAAGACCGTCTACAAGGTCCCTCTGGCCGTCTCCGGATATGCCCTCTACCCGCCGATGCAGGCTCATCGATAGGACATTTTCTCAAAGCCGCACGCCCCGACCAGTGGCGACGGCCCCCAGCGCGCCCTTGCAGCGTCCTACCGCTGCGATCGGTGATGGGCCTCGACCAACTCCTCCACCGTGCGGCGCAGCTGGACCATAAACAAGGTCCTGGCCCCCCTTTTCCTCCCTCGAAATTGAACCCGGTTGTTAAGATGCAAAAAGCACCCTTGAGGAGGTTGAACTCATAATGGTGACCCGGGGACAGGTCAAGAACGGCGTCGTCCTGCTGGCCAACGGAGTCCGGCTGCCGGAAGGTCAGGAAGTGACCGTGCTGTCGCCCGATGAATCTCCGACCATTGCGCCGCCACATGGCATCGTGGAGATCGAGCCGGTGAGCCTGGGTGCTCCTCTTCGCCCGATCACGGTCGAGGACGACCTTCTCGGCGATATGCTGGAAGACCGGTCATGATTCATGGACTGGACACTGGTTTCCTCGTTGCGGCGGAGGTCAAGGAGCACGCTGAATATTACGAGGCCCGAGACACCCGAAATAAGGCAGGGACCTTAAACAACGGTTCCTGACCCCTTTTCCTTCTGATGTTATTCAACCCTGCTTGTTTTTACAGTCGGATGGGCTAATTCGCGAGCATCCGATGGGGCGATGAGAGGTCGAGGCCCAGTCGTGAGACAGTTTCGCATTCAGGAAGACGAATGAGATCGGATTTTGACTTTTATTTTCCTATCTCCTCCTAGAGAGGGTATTGCGAGATGGGAACGAGAAACTAGCAGCGCCACCGTTACGTTGTCTATGCCTTCTCAAGATCTCAAGTTATCGTAATAATATACTGATTCATCCGTGCTCGCGAATAATCTTACGTCTCCATCTTGGGAAATAACAAATGCCAGAACGCCAGAGGTGCTCTGACAGAGCTGGTAAGCGGAAAGATGCCGACTTCCGCGTGTCGAGAGGATTGACTGAGGATCTAACGTAAAACCTCTCCGATCTTTTAGCACGCGCTGGGAATTGGCTGCTTTCGTTTGTGCTTGAATCATCCGCCCATATCCGGTGAGAATCAAATCTCTATTAAAAACTACACATCCATCTATGTTCGCAAGCCTAGCGATTCCCTTGATTGAGTGTTCCAGTGCGATCCTTGAACCAGGCATAGAAAGTGTTAATCCGATGAGTTCGTCCTTTTCGATTGTATTGATCCTTGAGTCCACAACAAATCTTGTATCCCATGAGTTCTCCCAATGCGTCTTGATTGCTTCTCTGAGCGAGACGCAATTCACCCGATAGCCGCCTTTGAACAAATCAGTTAGTTCCGGGGACACAACGATCATGCCGCCATGCTGCTGGTCAACTATTTCTCTTAAAAGCATGCCAACTAATACATCTATTGAATAATGTTTCTTACACCAGTCCCTGCCAGACTCGTCAATTCTTAATCGATCGCTTAGGGTGTCACGAAAGTCGTTCATCCATTGCTGTACCGCTGGTGGTCGAGTGGCATCGAGGAGCCTTGTAGACCTACCTCGCTTAAGGGAAAATGCGAGTGGGGGCTCGAAGAATTCAATGCTTCCAGGTTCTCGGATGATGATTGTCGTGCCAAGCCCTTCCGGAGAGAATGAAAACCCTTTCACGAGTTCGCGCATCAGATTTGGCCGATGGATTATGCCGGCAATCTTAGGCACGCCAGCCTCTTCTACCACGGACAGTGCGCAATCCTCGTGGACCCCCTGAGCAAGCTTTGCTAGGTTATCTGGGTCGGTATCGACCTTGGTAGAAAATCCGACCAAGGAGGCAGGAATGA